>JBLHFL010000076.1:0-8605 GCA_047618105.1 Granulosicoccus sp. | reverse complement strand
CAAGAAACGCCAAGGAGTCGGAGTCGTCCCACGGATCATAGGCGCTGCCTCCGATCGAGTAGTTGATCACATCAACGCCATCGACAATGGCTTGATTGATGGCAAAGAGAATGGCGCTGCTATAGCAGCCTTCCGGCGCACAGACCGAATAGGCAATTAGGTTCGCGCGCGGCGCCACGCCGGCGATGGTCTTGCTCACGGCAAACCCCGTAGGCGCGGTCACGGTGGCCCGGTAGACCAGATTTCCGGCGGCGGTGCCGGCGGTGTGTGAACCGTGACCGTCTTGATCGCGCGGGCTGCCATTATTGATATAGGGCACACCCCAAGCACCGATTAACTTATCGTTACAGGGAAAGGTTGGGTCATACACGCGGGCCGCCGGATCGCACACCCCGACTGGGGAGCCTAGGGGATTGGCGTGCCGATAGCCGTCATCGGACACAGCGGCAAAGGACGCTGAAATGGGATTGATACCGGTATCGATAACGCCAATAATAACCCCCTCGCCGCGTGTCGCGGGCAAGTCGGCCGAGCCGTACCAGATTTGTGGCGCGCCAATCCATTGAAAACCGCCTTCGTAAAAACACCCGACCAGGCCCAGACTGGCGGCCATCAGGGCCAACAGCGACAGCTTTCGGCTGAGCCAGCCGCGCCGCCAGCCAATCATAATCACCACCAGCAAGAGGCCGACGCCCAATGCCACGATTGACCAAAAAAGCCTTGCAACCGGCGGTCCGGCTAACGCATAGCCGCCCAGTGATTGGCTTTGCGCCAAGGGAATCAGGCGGTCCGGTGCCACACTGCGGACACCTTTGAGCAACGCAACCTGTGCCGCTTCGGCCGCGGTCAGCTCAAGCACCAGGCTGTTTGTGGCCACCGTCAAGGCCGCCAGCGGTTCTACTACACGACCCAGCACGCGGGTCGTCGCCTGCAACAGCTTGTCTTGGTTGCCGATCAGATACGCGTTATAGGCCTGAACACTCGGCGAGCGACTGTCTAAGCGCGACTGCCCGAGGGTGCTGGTTGCGGCATAGGGGGTAATGCCACCCCGGTAACGGGCCACCGATGCGTCGACAAGGCCAACTATATAGCGGTCTCGGTTGTCTGCAACGGCCGCTCTATTCTGCCCAACGAGCCCCGGCACAGGCATCAATGACCCGCTTGGCGCAAAGTTCTTGGCTATAGTGGGTCGCTCGATCTGGTTTTCCCGCTCCTGCACGCTGCTGTCGGCCCAGACAGAGGCGCTGAGCGCCAGCAGCGTGAAGCTTGCGACTAGGAGTGCGCTGCGGCCTGGGCCACGCAGCCGATGCGGGATTAAAGTGGGCGTCATAGGCGGCCCCCGGTTAGATATTTCATAGGTTGTACCCCTGAGATTGACAGGTGAGGCAGTCTCTACCGACTGGTCGGCCCAATGAGCCGTCGCGCGGTGTTGGCTGAGCAAGAAATGGATCTACAGGATTGGGGACAACGGGGGCAATCGCCTCCCTCTCAGTTCCGACAACATCCCTAGTTTGTCTGCCGTTCCCCAGACAGGATCGGCCGCTAAAAGCTAAGGAAGTCGCGAGTAAAGATCAAGGCAGCGGCCCGGGGACGGCGGAATATTGTGAGCCAGCACGCAAGAACAGGCAAAAATACTCCAGCGTCAGACGACCGCCCATTAGGCTGCGACTCTGCTAAACTGGACCAACTTAGGGTCATGGGTGATTGCAATGCGGACGATGTTGGGTTGGATCGATCGAAGGGGGCTGCTGCTAACGAGCGTGCTGCTGGCACAACTGGCTTGGGCCGAACCGCTGCTGTCGCAGGTGACCGTGGAAGACGGCCTGAATCCCGTGGCAGATGAGCCGCGCACGGACGACTATGTTCGGCTCACACTGATCAACCCGAGCTATCAACGCATGGCCACACTCAGCCAACAGATCGAAAGTTGGCTCGGCCCGGGCATGGTACGGATCGACAGCGACAGCCTGATTCGAGTACAGGCACCGCGCGATCCAACGGCCCGGGTGCAGTTTATCGCCGCCCTGCTGGCACTGGACCTCACACCCCGGAAGGGCGAGGAACCACAGACGGTCGCTCTGCCGGAACCATAAGAGTCGCCCTAGCGCTCAACGGTGACCTAGAGCCCTACATTATATCGGCAAATAGGCGACATCTAGTTTACGTCTAATTTTTTTTCATAAGCGTTAAAATCATGTCAGCTAACCTCGTATGGTCAGCATCAAAGCTGCGTATACCTTCAGCAAGCTTGTCATTAGCCATCGCATCAGCATTCATATTCCAGCGAAATGTTGCTTCACTCAGGGTCTGAGGTGGAAGCTTCGTAAAATTGTTCGGAGAGAGTGATCGAACGAGATCTGTATAGTCGTTTGCGAGTTCATCTAACAAACCCGGTGCGATGGTCAAATTGTCGCATCCGCCGAGTGCCTTTATCTGTTCGATATTTCTAAACGATGCGCCCATGACGATGGTGTCTATATGATTCGACTTGTAATAGTCATAGATCCGCTTTACCGAACTTACGCCTGGATCTTGCTCAGGGGAATAGGCATTGACGCCACTCATATTCTTGTGCCAATCGGTAATTCTGCCCACAAAGGGGGAAATCAAAAAGGCACCGGCGTCAGCACTGGCAATGGCCTGTGAAAGAGAAAACACAAGTGTGAGATTGCAGTCTATGCCTTTTCTTTGCAGTATTTTTGCTGCTTCTATTCCTTCCCAAGTGGCGGCAAGCTTAACCAATATCCTGTCGACACCAACACCCCGCTCAGCGTAATCTGAGACGATTTCTTGCCCCCGTTGAACCGAAGCATCAACATCAAAAGACAAGTTTGCATCAACCTCTGTGGAAACTCGACCCGTAACTAAATCCGCTAGCGCGGCACCCAGAGCTACGGTAATAGTATCGGTTATCACTGCAGCCGTTTTGCCTTTCTGGCGCCCGTTGAGGACTTCCCTATCAATTAGTTTTTTTGAAGCAGGATCCTTCATTGCCTGTAATACCAACGAAGGATTTGTCGTGCAGTCGCTTGGCTTTAATCGGGCGATAGCTTCAATGCTGCCCGTATCCGCAACCACATTGGTCATTAGTTTTAGTTGTTCAAGGACGCTTATCATATTCGTATACCCCTTCAAAGCTATTCGCTGTGCTATACATTCACCGACTGACGGGCTATCGCTTGTAAGCGTTCGAAAATCGCAAAACGCTCAACGTGTAGCGCCTGCACAGTGCCAATCTGAGGTTCAAACCGACGGGAGAAAGAGGACATCTCCGCCATCGCCGCAGGAATATCATCATGAACGCCAGCCGCAACACTCCCCAAAATAGCTGAACCCAAAAGAACCGGTTCTTCCGTTGCTGGCGTCGTAATTTCCAGGCCCGTTGCATCAGCCAAGAGTTGACGGACAAGATCACTTTTACCAGCACCGCCACTTATCACAATACGCTCTATTTTTGCCCCAGCCTTGTCTTGCGCTTCAATAATTTGACGCAACCCGTAGCCAATGCCGCAAAGACCCGCTATGTAGATAGACACAAGACTGGCTAAATTATTTTGCATGCCCAAACCTGTTACCACGGCCCTTGTGTGAGGGTCAGCGTGCGGTGCTCTGTTGCCCAAAAAATCAGGCACAACGTGTTGGCCTTTAGCCAAACAGGCCGCATCAGTACGATTGGCTAATAACCGCTCAACTTGCTGAAGTAACCATTCAGGGACAGTTAATCCCGCGTCAGTCGCTAGGCTTTGCGCAGTAGCCGTATAGGGATGAAACTCAAGCAACTGGTCGATAGCGGCACCCGCGGCGGATTGCCCGCCTTCGTTTAGCCAAAGCCCGGGGACCATGGCTGAGTAATAAGGCCCCCAAACGCCGGGCACAAAGACAGGCTCATGGGTAGAGGTCATAGTGCAAGATGAGGTACCGAATACATAGGCCATATTCGCAGTGGCACCACCTTCGTTAAGCGCACCAATAGATCCAATCCCACCTGCATGAGCATCGATCAGGCCTGCTGCGACTGGCGTTCCTACTTTCAACCCTAGGTCCATAGCGGCAGATTCAGTCAATCCAGCTCCCAATGCAGAGCCGGCGGAGACAACCTCTGTACCGATTCTCTTGAAGCCTTCATCCGATAACTCTTTCAGGCCAACGGTTTCAAAATAGCTTTTATCCCATGCTGTTTCCTGGGCCATGTAGGTCCATTTACAGGTTAGGGTACAGACAGAACGCGCTAGATCCCCGGTTGCTCGCCAAGTCAAAAAATCCGTCAAATCCATAAACTGCCAAGCGTTATTAAATACCTCAGGACGGTTTTCTTTTAGCCAAAGGAGCTTCGGAGTTTCCATTTCAGGTGAAATACGACCGCCAACATAATCTAGAACCCGATGTCCCAATGCATTTATGCGCTCTGCCTGTTCGATCGCTCGGTGGTCCATCCAGAGCATGATATTTCGTTCTGGCAGCGAAGGGTCACCGACCGGTAGTGGCTCGCCCCGCGCTCCCAAGACGACCAATGAGCAGGTTGCGTCAAAGCCAATACCAAGAATATTTTCAGCTTTGACTGCTGACAAAGCGAGTGCACCGCGCACCGCTTTAATAACAGCCTGCCAAATGTCGTTACTCGATTGTTCAACGACATTACCGTCTTCTCGATATAGCGCAATGTCAGACTTATCTGTTGCGATAAGCATGCCATCGACAGAGAAAATCCCTGCTCGGGCACTACCTGTGCCAACATCAATACCCAGTAGATACCCAATATTTTTGCTCATAACCTACTCCCTTTGAACGGCCTAGAGATCGACACTGTTTGGTAGAATAACCATATCTCTGATAACCACCCCAGGTGATCTCGTTAACATAAACAAAAGGGCTTCGGCGACCTCGCGAGGCTGCATAAGGGAGCCATTGGCTAATGCCTCTTCCATTTTTTCCTTCGGCCAATCATCTAGCAACGCGGTCACAACTGGCCCCGGAAGAATAGCCCCCATTCTAATACCATGTTCCGATACTTGGCGTCGGGTCGAGTGGAGAAAGGCTTGAACGGCAAATTTTGAGGCGGTGTAAATCGGTTCCCACACAACAGGAACGACGCCAGCAACGGAGCTGGTAAAAACAATATCACCGGACTTACGTTCAATCATTCTCGGCAAAACGGATCGGATAGCGCGGAATGTCGCATTTACGTTGAGATTGAGCACACGATCCCATTCATCCGGGTCACCCTCTGCCGCAGGTCCGCCAACATAGGCTCCCGCATTGGCATGAAAGATATCTAGATGTCCAACTATTTTATGAATGCTGTCGCCTAGACCTGAGACTTGTGACGGGTTAAGGAGATCTATCACCAGGGGTTTCGCATTGGGTCCCAGTTCGGCGCAGATTTCCTCAAGTTTATCTTGCGCTCGATCGATTAAGACAACAGTCGCACCTTGCTCAATCAAAATACGGGCACAGGCCAAGCCAATACCAGATGCCGCACCGGTTATAGCCGCGGTCTTCTTGCTTAATAAATTATTCATTGGATCTAATCCTTCTGTCTAGGCACGGCCATGACTTGCTCGCGAGCGGCGCGCTAATGAATCGACAATCACCGCAATCGCCAGCACCGCGCCGGTGATCATGTAACGAAGTGACGAACTGAGATTGAGCAGAGTCAAGCCATTTGAAATGGCCATAATAACGAGAACGCCAAGCAGCGCCGACCAGGCAGATCCACGACCCCCAAATAATGATGTGCCGCCAATGACTGCAGCCGCTATCGCATTCAGATTAACATCGCCAGCGCCTGCCTGCTGGCTGGCGGACGCTAAACGAGAGGCTGCAAAGACGCCACCGAGCGCTGCAAAGGTTGAACAAACCATAAAGGCGGACATTCGAATTTGCTGTACATTGATGCCAGAGCGCCGAGCAGCCTCTGAGTTCCCACCCACAGCAAACATAGAACGACCCCATTTAGTGCGGGTTAAGGCGTAGTCAAGAATGATGACAAACAGCACGAACACACCGAACATCCATGGCACACCCCGACCCTGCTCCAAATAAAACACAGCGAATACCAACCCGATGGTAAAACCAACGGCCTTCAGTGCTGGCAGCGTCATACCACTGGATGACAGGTTCGCCGCAATTCTTTTTTTACTGTTTCGCAAGCCTCCGAGGACAATAAGAACACCGGGCGCAATAGCTAACAGATAGGAAAGCCATGCCGGCATAATTAAAATCTGGCCAAAGCGGACCAGTGCAGATGTAAATGGCAAATTAATCGAACCGCTCGGCCCTAGGATATAGAGCTGCATACCTAACAACGTCAGCAGCCCTGCTAAGGTTGCCACGAAGCTCGGCATATCGAACCGGTTGCGCAGAAAACTAAAAACGGCCCCAACGGCAGCGCCGGTTAACAATGCAGCGAAAATTGCGACCGGTAGAGAGAAGCCCGTGTTTATCCAAAGAACTCCGATCACCGCTGACGATAGGCCGCTCATTGAGCCAATCGAGAGATCGATTTCACCCAGTAACAGCACGCACACCACACCCAGGGAAATCAGACCAACCGCTGCGGCATCGAACAGCAAATTAACCAAATTATTAGGTGCTAGGAAGATTGGATTCAATATAGTGAATACGGTGGAAATTAACAGCAGGCCGATAACCACAGGTAACATACCTAAATCGCCTGATCTCACTCGATCAAGGAACCCACGCAATGCCCCGGTCAGGCCGCTATCATAACGCACACGGGAGTCAGCCCGGTCGAATTTAGGTATGTTCGGATCTGTTCGATTATTCTGAGTCATTGAATTTCCTCCCCAGCCGCTATAATTCTTGCTTCTCGCCGTGACACCGAATTCTCGCTTGCCCCTGTAATGGCGGCAACTAGTTCATGTGGCGAGGTATCGGACGTAAAGACACCATTGTTCTGGCCGAGCCTTAACACCACAATACGATCGGCAACGGCGCGTACGTCCTCCATATTATGAGAGATCAGGATGACGCCGTGGCCACGGTCGCGAACCCGCTCGATCAAATTCAAAACCTCCGCCGTCTGGGCAACGCCCAAGGCCGCAGTGGGTTCATCCAACATTATGATTTTTGGGTCAAGCAAAAGCGAACGCGCGATTGCCACCGTTTGCCGTTGACCGCCCGATAGCGAGGCAACTGGCTCACGTACTGACGGAATTCTTGCAGCCAATTCTTGCAAAAGCTTCCATGCACGCACCTCCATCTCAACCTCATCCATGTGCCAAGGGGATATTTCATTGCCAAGAAAGAGGTTTGAGACGACATCTAAGTTCTCGCACAATGCGAGGTCTTGAAATACGGTCGCGATGCCCATCTGCAGTGCCTTTCCAGGGGTATCGAAAGACACTTCCTGGCCCATATATTCGATAGTCCCGGACGTTGGCTGATGAACACCCGCCAGAACCTTAACCAGGGTTGATTTGCCAGCGCCGTTATCACCCACTAGGGCGACGACTTCGCCAGCGTAGACATCAAGATCTATATTTTCGAGCGCAGTTACCGCGCCAAATTGCTTACTCACACCCCTTAGGCTAAGAAGTAAATCTCCGCCAATAGGGACAGAATCAACCGGATCCATGGTCTTCTCCACCAAAGTACTGAAGTCGCGCCGCCAGAGGATGGCGACGCGGTGATTTTAACTACTTAGCGATACCCAGTTGAGCACAGGCAGCTGCATATTCTGCTGTGCAAACTTGGTCTGCGGTCTGAATGCCAGTATCAAAAATAAGCTCTTTGATATTATCTTGGGTAACAACCGCCGGTACGAACAATTGTGAGGGCGTGTTATACAAGGTTGTGCTGGCAACAGGTGTTCCACCGTTAAGAAGCGTAACCGCGAGTTCTGCCGCAGCAGCAGCAACAATCTCTGAAGGCTTGGAGATCGTATTGTATTGGTCGCCCGAGATGATCAGTTGAAGTGCCGCGATGGTTGCATCATTACCGGTTACTGGAGGTAACGGCGTAACTCCGGCCGCTTTTAGTGCAGCAATTGCGCCACCGCCAGTTCCATCATTCGCAGCAACAATGCCATGAATCTTATTACCAAATCGAGTTACCTGACCGGCAGCCCATTCCTGTGCCTTCGGTGGCGCCCACTCAGGGGTATCAAATTCTGACAGGGTAATGTACGGCGACGCGTCAAGGGCTCGATCGACCCCGTCTCGAATTAAGCCAGCGGCGGCGTCTGTTGGTGAACCGTTAATTTGAAGAACACCAGCTCCAGATGGCACACCATCTCGCTTCAACTGATCGATCAGCGATTGGGCAATTGCATAGCCAATGCCTTCGTTATCAAATGACACATAGAAATCAGCGGGTGAGTCTGGGATTGGACGGTCATAGGCAATAACCTTAACGCCCTGCGAATGTGCAATTTCGACTAGCGCTGCGGCGGCAGCCGAATCGACTGGATCGAGAACGATCACTTTAGCACCCTGTGCGATCACCGAATTGAACTGCTGTTGCTGCAGCGCGACATCCCCATTACCGTTTTGGTAGATAAGCTTACAATCTGCGCAAAGCGCGCCCATGGCGCTTTCAAAGCCTGGCCAGTCGTGCTGTTCATAGCGAGTGGATGCCTGGTCTG
>JBLHFL010000075.1:0-8628 GCA_047618105.1 Granulosicoccus sp. | reverse complement strand
TCTTGATCGGCTAACCACTGAGCCGCTTTGAGCGCGCCGCGCGCAAAGGTTTGACGGCTGCTGGCCTTATGGCTGATTTCCAAACGCTCGCCCTCGGCGGCAAACAGCACCGTATGCTCGCCTACTATGTCACCGCCGCGCAGCGACGCAAAGCCGATGGTGCCCGGGGCTCGCGCTCCGGTTTGGCCAGCCCGATCGGTGACCACCAACTCTTGTAGCGGCTGACCCAGCGCCTCGGCGACGGCCTCACCCATCATCAGTGCGGTTCCGCTGGGCGCATCGACCTTATGGCGATGGTGCGCCTCGATAATCTCGATATCGCTGTCCGCACCCATGACTCGGGTTGCCAGGCGCAGTAATTGCAGTGACAGGTTAACGCCCACCGAGTAGTTGCCGGCATAGACCACGGCTAGGCGGTCGGCATAGCTAGTCATCTCGATCAGTTGCTCGGCGTTAAAACCGGTGGTGCCAATCACCACACCTGAGCGGTGCTGAAGCGCTGCCGCGAGGTTGTCCAAAGAGGCCTGTGGCGCGGTAAAGTCGATCAAGATGGTGTCCGGCGCGAGAAGACTGTGCAGGTCGCTACTGAGCGCGATACCCAACCGGCCGCGGCCAATCAGTTCACCGACATCTGCGCCGATTAGACTTGAATCGGCTTTAACTACGGCGCCGACCAATTGCAGGTGGGGATTGTCCAAGACGGCACTCAATAGCGCTCGGCCCATACGGCCGTCGGCCCCGGTGATAATGATTTTTTGCATCTGTGGCTCTCTCCTTAGTTAACGGCTGTGAGTATAGGGAACATTTGATTCAAAAAAAAAGGCCTAACAGCGCCATTAGTGCGTTGTTAAGCCTTTTTACCAGCCTCTTTTCGATCAGAGGCCCTGCTTGGGTGGCGCTGACAGGCTTAGACCTCGTCGAAAAATTTCTTCACCCCTTCAAACCAGCCCTTGCTACGCGGTGAGTGCTTCTTGCCCTCGAGGCTTTGCTGCAGCTCTTGCAGCAACTCCTTTTGTCGAGCCGTCAAATGCACCGGCGTTTCGATGACCACACGGCACATAAGGTCGCCAATGGCTTGGCCACGAACTGGCTTGACGCCCTTGCCGCGTAAACGGAAGAGTTTACCGGTCTGAGTTTCATGCGGAATCTTCAGCTTGACCCGACCCTCTAAGGTCGGCACTTCCAATTCGCCACCCAAGGCGGCTTCGGTCATGCTGATAGGCACTTCACAATAGAGGTTGGCCCCATCGCGTTCGAAGATTTCATGCTGTTTAACATGCACTTCAACATAGAGATCCCCAGCCGGTCCGCCGTGACGACCGGCTTCGCCTTCACCGGAGAGACGGATACGATCGCCAGTATCGACGCCCGGTGGTACCTTGACGTTGAGGGTTTTCGTCTCCTCTTTAACGCCGCGACCGTAACAACCGGTGCACGGGTCCTTGATGATCTTGCCAGCACCGGAGCAGGCCGGGCAGGTTTGTTGCACAGCGAAGAAGCCCTGCTGCATGCGCACCTGGCCAGAACCACCGCAGGTGTTACAGCCGATCGGCGAGGTGCCCTTCTTGGCGCCTGAGCCAGCGCAGATACCACAGTTGACCAGCGATGGAATCCGGATAGTCTTTTCGATGCCGCGTACGGCCTCTTCCAGAGTGAGTTCCATATTGTATTTTAGGTCTGAGCCACGCTGTACCGACGACCGCCCGCGACCGCCACTGCCGCCGAATATATCGCCAAAGACATCACCAAAGATATCGCTGAAACCGCCCGCACCCTGACCGCCCTGGCCGGCTTGGCCGTTGACACCGGCATGGCCGAACTGGTCGTAGGCCTGTCGTTTCTGGCTGTCGGACAAGACCTCATAGGCCTCATTGATCTCTTTGAATTTGCCTTCAGACTCTTTGTCGTCCGGGTTCCGATCGGGATGAAATTTCATCGCCATACGACGATAAGCCTTCTTGATTTCCTTTTCGTCGGTACCCTTGGCTACACCCAGAATCTCGTAATAGTCGCGCTGTGACATAATGCTGATTGCCTTACTCAATACAAAATCGCGGGTCCATGACCCGCGATTTAACCATCCTGTGTCAGCCTAGGGGGCACGCTAGGGTGCGCCCGGTCGGCCGGTTATCGGGATATCACTTACTTATCTTTAACTTCTTCGAACTCTGCATCCACTGCATCGTCAGCACTCTCGGCTGATGCATCGGCACCGGCTTCAGGCGCTGCACCGGCTTCTTGAGCGGCGTCGGCATAGATCTTCTGGGAAAAAGCAGAAGAGGCTTCGCTCAGTTTTTCTACAGCCTTATCGATCGCTTCCTTGTCTTCATCTTTAATCGCAGCTTCTACCGCGACACAGGCCGCTTCGATGCTTTCTTTCTCTTCGTCCGTGGCCTTGTCACCATTTTCTTTCAGTGACTTACGCGTCGCATGGACCAGGCCATCGGCGGTGTTACGCGCTTGAGCCAGCTGTTCAAACTTCAGATCTTCTTCAGCATTGGCTTCGGCGTCTTTAATCATCTGATCGATTTCTTCGTCGGACAGGCCGGAGTTGGCCTTGATGATAATCGATTGCTCCTTGCCGGTGCCCTTGTCTTTAGCCGAGACGTTCAGGATGCCGTTGGCGTCCAGGTCAAAGCTCACTTCAATCTGTGGTACACCGCGTGGTGACGGCGGAATATCGGCTAGGTCGAAACGACCCAGGGATTTATTCTGACCGGCCATCTTGCGCTCACCCTGCAACACGTGAATGGTCACGGCGGCCTGGTTATCGTCTGCGGTGGAGAAGGTTTGGCTCTTCTTGGTTGGGATGGTGGTGTTCTTGTCGATCAACGGTGTTAACACGCCGCCCATGGTTTCAATACCCAGGGTTAATGGTGTCACGTCTAACAACAGTACATCTTTCACTTCACCCGACAGAACGGCGCCCTGAATGGCTGCGCCGACAGCAACGGCTTCGTCTGGGTTAACATCTTTACGCGGCTCTTTGCCGAAGAATTCCGCAACCTTGGCTTGAACCATCGGCATACGCGTTTGGCCACCCACCAGAATAACTTCATCGATATCGGAGATATCGTGATCGGCATCTTTCAGAGCGATACGAACCGGCTCCAATGAGCGTTCGATCAAGTCTTCAACCAGTGATTCCAGCTTGGCGCGGGTAACCTTGACATTTAAGTGCTTCGGGCCACTCGCATCGGCAGTGATGTACGGCAGGTTTACGTCGGTCTGCGCGGCAGAGGACAGTTCAACCTTGGCCTTCTCGCCAGCTTCTTTCAAACGTTGCATCGCCAGGGCGTCGCCCTTCAGATCGATACCCGACTCTTTCTTAAAGGTTTCGGCCAGGTAGTTGATCATGCGCATGTCGAAGTCTTCGCCACCTAGGAAGGTGTCACCGTTGGTTGCCAGTACTTCAAACTGGTGCTCGCCATCGACTTCAGCAATTTCAATAATCGAGATATCGAAGGTACCGCCACCGAGGTCGTAGACCGCAATGACGCTGTCACCACGACGCTTGTCCATGCCGTATGCCAGTGCCGCAGCAGTGGGTTCGTTGATAATGCGCTTAACATCCAGACCGGCGATACGGCCAGCGTCTTTAGTGGCCTGACGCTGAGCATCGTTAAAGTAGGCCGGTACGGTAATAACCGCTTCAGTGACGGACTCGCCCAGGTAGTCTTCAGCCGTTTTCTTCATCTTCTTTAAGATTTCGGCAGAGATCTGTGGTGGCGCTTTCTTGTCGCCCTTCACTTCCACCCATGCGTCGCCATTGTCGGCCTTGACGATCTTGTATGGCACCATGGCGATGTCTTTTTGCACGACATCGTCTTCAAAGCGACGGCCAATCAAACGCTTTACCGCATAAACGGTGTTGGCCGGGTTGGTAACGGCTTGTCGCTTGGCAGACTGACCGACGAGAATTTCATCGTCATCTGTGTATGCAACGATCGACGGTGTGGTGCGATCGCCTTCGGAATTCTCGATAACTTTAGGCTTGCCGCCTTCCAGGACCGACACACACGAGTTGGTCGTGCCCAGGTCAATACCGATAATTTTACCCATTCTAATTTACTCCGTAATAGTTCGTTCTTGCGTGCTCAACGATATGTGAGCAATCAAATATATTTCAAGGCCTGACGCTGCGTAAATCAGGCTGTTTCATCAATGGTTTTACTGGCGGCACTGCCGCCCTTGCTGACCATCACCATCGCCGGGCGAATCAGCCGGCCATTGAGCAGATAGCCCTTTTGCATCACCGCTATCACCGTATTAGGTTCGACGTTCGGGTTTTCGACCATGGTCATTGCTTGATGCAATTGTGGGTCAAAAGGATTGCCTTCCGGATCGATAGCTTCGATATTAAATTTAACAAAGAGGTCTTTCAGGCCCTTTAGGGTGAGATCGACCCCCTCTTTGAGTGAGACCAGATCGGCGCTCTCGCTTTCGCTCGACAACACCGCTCGCTCGAGATTGTCGGCAACCGCTAGCAGCTCTCGGGACAGCTTTTCTTGTCCATACTTGTGCGCGTTTTCGACATCTTTCTCGACCCGGCGGCGTAAATTGGCCATTTCGGCCTCGGAGCGGAGGTACTGGTCGCGCATTTTGCTGGCTTCTTCACGAGCCGCAGCTAATTGCACGGCCAATTCACTCGGCGCTTCGCTTTGGCTGGCAATCACGTCTTCAACCGTCACGTCCTCAGGACTAACGGACTCATTTACTGGCATTTCTTCAACTGGCTTATCTTCACTGGTCATTGCTTACCCTATCCACTTAACACTGAACTAACCTGACGGCGGATTTAATTGGGGTTTACCCTTTCTTTTCAAGGGGGCTTTGCACGCTAGAACCAATAAAACTCTGTTAAAAACAGCAGTTACATGCATTTTTAAAGTTACAATTCATAAAGTACTTGATCGATAACCAGCTAAGCTGTATACATATACAGTATATATCCGTTGGGAATTTCACCATGTTGCAAAATCTATTGATCCGAAATATTGCCATTGCCGATAATATCGACATCGATTGGCAGCCCGGCATGACCTCGATCTCGGGCGAAACCGGTGCCGGTAAGTCAATTTTGCTCAACAGCCTGAATCTGGCCTTGGGCGATCGCGCCGAGAGCAACATAGTGCGCCATGGTGAAAAGCGTGCCGAAGTGGTCGCGTCCTTCAATATTGAACGCATCCCGATGGCGGCAAAATGGTTGCTCGAACGCGACCTCGACAATGGCGTTGAGTGCATCTTGCGGCGTATTGTGTCCAGTGACGGTCGATCGCGGGCCTTTATCAACGGTCAACCGGTGCCCTTGGCCGAACTTAAAACGTTGGGCGAGTTCCTCATCGATATCCACAGCCAGCATGCCCATCAGTCGCTGATGCGCACCGATACCCATCTTCGCATGCTCGATGAATACGCTGGCTTGGGCGCTAAAACAGCGCAAGTCAAGGACGCCTGGGTCAGCTGGCAGGGCCTCGATCGTAAGTTAAAACAGTTGGTTCAAAACACCGCCGAGAAAAACGCCCGTTTACAGCTGCTGCAATACCAGTGCGATGAATTGGATGAGTTGGATTTGCAGGAAGGTGAAGTCGAGCAACTCGAAGCCGATTTCAAACGGATCGATAAAAGCACCGTGCTGTTAGCGGGTGCCCATTCGGCTTTGGCCAAGTTGAGTGACGATGGCGATATCGATCTAACCCGTGAGCTGAAAAGCGCCTTACACTTGCTGCAGGGTCTAAACGACAGTTCAACCCACCTCAGCAATGCCCTAAGTTTGCTCGACAGTGCCCTGATTCAAATCGAAGAAAGCAGCCACGACCTGAACAGCTATATAGAGAGTTTCGTGGTTGATGACGAAACCCGGTTTCAGATCGAGGAACGGCTCAATCAAATTCATGAGCTAGCACGAAAGCATCGGGTTAATTCGCCTGAATTAGTCGGTCATCAACAAACACTCCTGGCGGAGCTGGCGGAGCTGAAAAACGACGACGAACTGCTTATTGGTCTGAGCGACGATGTCGAACGACGCAAGGCAACCTATATTAAGCTGGCAACCGGCCTGTCCAAACTGCGCAAGAAGAAGGCCTGCACCTTTGCTGAGGAGGTCGTAGAAAAGCTGAACCAGTTGGCCATGCCCGGTGCCAAGTTTAGCCTGCAGTTTAATCCAGAAGGGCGTGCCTCCTCCGTCGGCATCGATCAGGTTGAGTACCTCATCAGCCTCAATCCGGGCCAGCCCTTACAACCCCTGACTAAGGTAGCTTCCGGCGGTGAATTGTCGCGCGTGTCACTTGCGATTCAGGTGGTCTGCGCCGAACACTCGACCATCCCTACCCTGGTATTTGACGAGGTCGATGTCGGCATAAGTGGCGCCACGGCGGAGATTGTCGGCCATATGCTGCGTTCGGTCGGCGCCCGGGGACAGGTGATCTGCGTGACCCACTTGCCGCAGGTTGCATCCTTGGGTCACAACCACTGCATTGTACAAAAGGTCCAAGGGGTCGAAACCACCAGTACCCATATCCACCAATTGCAAGCAGACCAACGCATCGATGAAATTGCGCGCATGCTCGGCGGTATCGATATCACGGCACAGACGCGTGCTCATGCGGCAGAAATGTTGCAAAGTCATTTACACGCACACTAAAGCGTTGCCCCCCAGTCACAACAACAAAAAAGCCCGCATTGCGGGCTTTTTTGTGTGTTTTTGTAATAGAAAGGCCATTACAGATAAGGGCTTGCTGCGATTGTGCGCTCGACCTCCGCGCTATTGCCCCGCCAACTCCAATAACAGGGCCTTGGTCTTAGCCTTTCCGGCAAAACCGGCCTTAACTGAGTGCACAATACCGTCCTTGCCCACTATGTAGGCGGTCGGAAAGCCCTTGGGTTGAAAGAATTCGACAATTTTTTGCGTCCGGTCGGAGACATTCAAGAAGTTTACCGGTGTTTTAAGCAAAAACTTCTTCGCCAAACGCACGTCTTCATCGGTGTTAATACCGAGGAAAAACACATTGCTGCCCTGCAATTCGGTGTTGAGTTCACTCAAGATAGGGAAGGACTCCTTACAGGTGGTACACCAACTGGCCCAAAAATCCACGTAGACAACGCGGCCTTTAAGTTGGGCGGTATCCAGCACCTTGCCATCCAGAGTGGGAATTTTAAACGCGGGGAAGACATCACCTTCTTGGACATCGGCAAAACTTAATCCTGCGAGTAAAAAGGTGACCAACCAAAACGTTAACTGCTTGTACATCTGCCCGCTCCTCAAAATGAATAGCCGTATTGACCGTTAGCAGAATTATAGCCGCTGAACCTTAATATTACCTGAAACGCGTCACACAATTGGCCAAGACAGTTTTGCTCAGCGGTGCGCCGACGGCGGCAGGTCGCTATTCACTCGGCCTTTTTGACGTAGAGGACAAGGCTGTGGCCGACGATCGTCAGGCCATGCTCAGCCGCTATCTGATGCTGGCGTTGCTCAATCAAGCTGTCGACAAACTCGATCACCTCACCGGTCTTGATATCAATCATATGGTCGTGGTGATCGTCAGTCGCCAACTCATAGATCGCATGGGTGCCATCAAAGTTATGTTTGGTGATTAAGCCAGCGGCTTCAAACTGGGTTAAGACCCGATAGACGGTCGCCAGACCAACATCCTCACCAGTCTCCTGTAATGCCTTGTAGATATCCTCGGCACTGAGATGGCCGCTGTCATTGGTTGCAAACATCTGCAGGATTTTCACCCTCGGCAGGGTGACCTTAAGGCCCGCATCTTTCAAATCTTGATTCTGTGTCGCCACCTTCTCGTCTCCGAATAAATGTGTACAATGTCCGCCATCAATAAACGCGAACAGAAGGATGAATTCATTGCGCGCCAGACTATCAAACTTTGGGCTACTGTGCCTCGTTGCATTCGCACTGTCCGCCTGTGGCATTCTAAAACCCTACCAGGCTGAACTTGGCCAGGGCAATGTCGTTCGACCCGAGCAGATCGATCAGCTGGCCGTCGGACTAACACCGGACCAGGTGAGCTTTATACTGGGCAGTCCTCTATTAACGGGCGAACAACCCCAGGTGCGTTGGCTGTACCCAATCTATGACTCGGCGACTGGTTTTTCCAATTTGATAATCTACTTTTCGGCTGGACGGGTCGCCAACATCGAACAAAATTAACCTTACGGTCTATTCTTTAGGCGGCGACAGTTTAGCGCCCTTGGTTTTGGCCGCGCGGTTCAACCGTGCTTGCATCGGGTCAATAATCAACGGGCGGTATATTTCAATTCGGTCACCCGCTGTCGCCCACTGAACCTCCGGCTGGGCCACCTTGCGCCCGAACAGCCCGAGCGGCGCAGTGGCGACATCCAAACCAGGAAAGGCCTGCGCGATACCGCTGAGCAGTATGGCGCTGCGCAAGTCGGTACCTTCGGGCACGGCAAGGGGTAGTATCAATTGCTGCTCCGGTGTTGCATAGGCCACTTCTATATTGATCATTGGATGTTCCTTTTGCTCTTGTGCTTAAAGTTTCAGCTCATGCGCGCGCGCCACAAAGGCACTCACCATGGTATCCGCAATCTGCTTGAACATCAGGCTAAAGGCTGCTGCCTTGAGGCCCTGACTGGCATGAAAGTTTA
>JBLHFL010000074.1:0-8757 GCA_047618105.1 Granulosicoccus sp. | reverse complement strand
GTGAGCCTAGTGGTTCACCAAGCCGCCTCGGCCGTTACCTACTACTCCCTGGCCTCCGCCAACGAACAGCTGGGCCACGGGTTCGACACTCAGGTCAGCCTTCCGCTGGAGGCCTGCCTCGATGGCGACTGGCGCTTTCAGGGCGGCTCAAACGCCAACCTGAGTTACGACGGCCTGTTTGACGCCAACACCCTGATTTCGGACTTATCGGGCAGCGTTAAGGGCGGGATTAACCTGGTTATTTTTGGCGGTTCAGTGAAGTATTCCATGCGTAAAAAGGTCACCACCAACACCAATGCCGTGTCCTCTGTGATGCGCTTCGGCTACCAGAAAGGTCATTATTCACTGGAAAACCGTCAGCCCAAGGCCGACATCCTGGCGCTACTCAAGACCAATCCCAATGCCGTCCGGCAACGCTGTGGCGACGCCTTTATTCACAATATCACGCTCGGCTCCAACCTATATGTCGCCGCCAAAATACACTTTCGCAGCAAAGAGCAATACCAGTGGTACCAGACCAAGGTAAAGGTCAAGATCGGTTTTTGGTCGAAAACCAAAACAAAAACCAAAGAACAGGAGCAGACCACAACCGACGCGGTGTACAGCATCCGTGTCGCCAGCGATGCACCATTACCGCCGGCCCTGGCCGACCTGATCGCCAATGGCACGAGCTACTGCCGCACCGACGCGCTCGACCCCTGCTATGCCTATGTCGAACGCCTCTTTGCCTACCTGTTCGAGGGCGGCACCTACCCGGCCGACCTCACCAATGACTACCTGAGCGTGATCAGCTATGACGTGGAGCCATACAGCCGCTCCGGTCACTACCAACTGGCGAATGCCGGCATCGGTACCCTGTCGGTACGCTATCAACAGCTGTCCAATCGCCTGCGCGCTTACCAGGACCTGGTCGATGATCGCTTGGAAAGCCTCACCGCCTTTCGCGCCGTCTCCGTCACACCCGAGGAGATGAGCGCACTCGATCTCGAACTGACCGAGCAAAACCAGCACAAACAGCGCCTGGCGGCGGCCGCCGACATTTGCGCCGGGTTGCCAGGGGTAACACCTTGTGAACAACATATTGAGGCGGCAATTAGGGTGATACCCTAATCAACGAGCCGAGGCCGGCTAATGCCGCGCTGGCAGGATTGCTGTTGCCAAAGGACTAATACCATCATGCGAATAAACGAAAGATAAGGGCATATACCGCTAATAATTGACGGAGATCTCTGAGTAAAATTCGCTTTTTTATTAGTGATATAAGCCTTTCTCTAGAAAAAGCCCTTACAGCAAATGCCCCACCTTAACAAAAATCAGCGCGCCTTCATCCTGGGTAAAAGGCGTATGTTGACTTAGGTGTGGTGACCGTATCCAAGAGCCGGCCGGATACCGTCCGTGTTCGTCATGGAACACTCCCGACAAGACAAATATCTCTTCCCCGCCCCAGTGTCGGTGTGTTTGAAATAGGGTATTGGGTGCCCACTTAACCAGCG
Source organism: Granulosicoccus sp. (assembly GCA_047618105.1). Lineage (GTDB taxonomy): Bacteria > Pseudomonadota > Gammaproteobacteria > Pseudomonadales > Natronospirillaceae > Reinekea. Next base: position 7,264 of record JBLHFL010000074.1, on the reverse strand, counting down.
CGACGTGCTCGCCTTCAAAGTCGTGCAGCGCCATAACGGTCAGACCCTCAACCAGGCCTTGCCGCCATGGCACTGCATGGGTATCAATATGCTTTTGCTCGGTGTCGCTCGCGTCAAATTGATTGAGCTTTACTAAGATGGTCGCACCTGCTGCGCCGATGATCGGCGTGTGTGAGGTGCCGATGGGATTGCGCACATAAGATCCGGCCGGGTATTCACCATGCTCATCGGCAAAAACACCGTCGAGCACGAAGAACTCCTCACCGCCGCCATGGACATGCGCCGAAAATTGACTATTAGGTGCGTAACGCACCACCGACGTGGCGCGCGCGATTTCGCCACCGACGCGATCCAGCATCATTCGATCAACACCCGGCAGCGGTGACGCTTGCCAGAGATAGTCTTCAGGCCGAACAATGGCCGGCTGACTGAAGTCGCCGTGAATAAGGGTATCCTGTGCCATCGTATTCTGAGTTCCAGCTTTCAATTATAACCCCTGCATGCGAAGTAAACGTTCTTCAAATAAATTCCCGGCAAACGATGCGCCACTGGCCACGCCGCGACGTAAAAACCATTATTAAGCACCTTGCGATTTAGTCTAGGCTTATGGGTCGGATGCTTTGGAGTTCGCGATTGACCCTATCCGAGCGAATCACTTTTTCGATCACTTGGAAACATCAACCTTAGGGTCTGCCGGACTCGCCAAAACCCGGATAACATCTCGCCAAGTCAGAATACCAACCGCCTTACCTACATCATTAATAATTGGTAGGCAGGAAATAATATGTTGGTTAAAGACATCGATAGCGTCTCGTATACTAGCGTCTTGATGCAAGGTGATCGGCCGGCGGGTCATGATTTGATGGACCGGTTTTTTTAGGCAGGCCAGATCTTTGGCTGTTGCATTAGGACTGTCAACCTCGGGGCTGAGTACTTTTAACAGGTCCCGATCCGACAACACGCCGGATAATTTGCCTCGGTCCACCACTAATAGATGATGGAATTCGTGTTCGTCGAACAGATTTTTTACATCACTAACGGAATCATCCATGGTTACGGTAAATACATGTTTGGTCATAAAACTCTTAACTTTCATGTGAATCTCCGGTGGGGGATGGTTAAACTGCTACCGCGGCCACAAAGGCAATCTCGACCAGGTAGGCCGGATTGGCCAATTCAACCTTAAGGCATGCTCGACTGGGCGCACACTCTGCCGGTAACCAGGCCGACCAGACGTCATTGAGGGCACCAACATTGGCAAAGTCAGTAATATAGATCGTCACTGAGATGAGCTGGGACTTGTCGCTGCCCACCTTGGCCAGTGTTTGTTCGGCCTGGGCCAATAACTGGCGCATCTGGCCGGTCATATCTGCACTGGCATCATCGGCAACGTCGACAAAATAGGCTACGCCGTTAAACACCGTAATGTCAGACCAACGTGCGCTGGGGTTTATGCGTTGAATGGTCATATTAGCTTCCAATTGATTCGATCGTTATGGGATGAGCCTTTCGGCCTGCAATGAAGCATATAAAAAAACCGAGCCTAGGCCCGGTTCAGTTTAGCATTTAGAGCCCTTTGTACAATCGTCCAGTCTAAATTACATCCGCTCCAGGCTGCCATCGGGTTCGAAATCGGACACCGACAGCGGGCTGTTATTTTGAATGTATTCAACCAACATATCGGCATCCACAAAACCCGTGTTGACAAAGTTAGCGTGGTCGCTAATTTTCGGATAACCGTCACCGCCGGAGGCCATAAAGGAATTGACCGCGATACGATAAGATTTGTTCATGTCGATGGCCTTACCGGCCACGGTCATGCGGATCACTTTGCCTGCTGCAGTGCGAATCTCGGCCCCTGAAATCTGCGCAAACGCGCCGCTACCAGCGGCCATATTCACTGCGGCGGTCAGGTACTCGGTTAGTTCTTGACCGGAAAAATCCACATAGGTCAGAATGTTTGCAAAGGGTTGAACCGTTAAGACGTCCTTATAGGTAATTTCACCCGCTTCCATGTCGGCGCGAATGCCACCGGAGTTCATAATACCCACATCGGCCTTGGTCTTGACCATCTGTGCCTTGGCAATCAACACGCCGAGATTGGTGGCACTGTTGCGCACGATATTGCGGTCACCGACAAAGAGTCCGTCGGATTGGCCAATCACAGTACCCAGTGCCGCACTGCCTTGCTTCTGATAGGAGGACAACATGGCCAACATGCCCAAATCTTGCGCAATTTCGGCTTCTTGCAGCACATAGCTGCTGTTGCCGGCATCGTCCTTGACCCTATCTTTTAGATTGACCGGGATCAGTTTGTAATCGTAACCGGTAATATCGCCATTCTTAATAACCAAATCGAGTCGACCAACATACTTGCCCCATTCATGGGCTTGCAGTATCAGGGTATTGTTTTGCACATCTGGCTTGAACAGCGGTACTTGACTGTGCCCGCCGACTATTACATCAATGCCCGAGACGGCCCGCGCGAGCGAGACATCGCCCGGTGCATTGCCACCGAAACTGGCGTCGTCGTAGTGGCCCATATGGGTCACGGCGATCACCAAATCGGCTTTCTTATTCAAAGCGGGAATCAGTTTTTCGGCCACCTCTATAGGAGTTTTAAATTCAAGGTCAGAGATAAACTCCGGATTGCCAATCTTTTGCGTATCTTCGGTCGTGAAACCGACCACGGCAATGCGGTTACCCTGCACTTCAAACATCTGATAGGCGGGAAATAGAGTCTTATTCGTGCCTTTTAAGTAGATATTGGCCGACAAAAACGGGAAGTCTGCCCATTCGGCCTGCTTCATCAAGACTTCACGTGAATTATCAAATTCGTGATTACCAATGGCCATGGCGTCATAGCCGAGCATCGTCATACCCTTAAAGTCGGGCTCAGCATCGAGCAGGTCCGACTCCGGTACACCGGTATTAATATCACCTCCGGATAACATCAGTACGGACCCGCCCTGCGCTTCAACCTCCATGCGGATGCGTTCGACTAAGGTCATTCGTGCCGACATGCCGTACTCGCCGCGGCTGTTTTGCCAAAAGCGACCGTGATTGTCATTGGTGTGTAATAGGGTTAAGCGGTATTCCTGATCGGTGACATATTGGGTACCGGTGCTGGCACAGCCAACTAATATCAAGGAAGAGGCTAACAGGCTCAGGGGGGCTACAGTCCATCTTTTCATGCTGAATCTCCAGGTAAGGAATTTAGTGATATGGTCGCGCCATCCAACCTAACAAAGCCGAATAGGTCACGGGTCATTCAAAAAAATCATCTCGCGCTATGGCTCAATCAAAAAGTATCCATGAATACCAACCCCGCATCACGCTGCCGTTCTGCATTGGATTGGGCTGAACGGCAGCGCAAAAACTCCGTTTACAACGGTTATTGTCCGCCGCACACAGGGAAGAAGCCCGACCAACTATTTAGCTGACCGTTTGTTCAGATTGCTTAACTTGAGCCAAGCATAGATTCATGTCAAGTCGGAAGGGTATTTTACCGAAAATTTGTGAAGAAATGATGAACGCTGCGCTTTGCCAGCGTTCAGGATATTCGCGGGACTAGGCCAGGGCGAGCTTCGCCGGCCGTTCTTGGATGGGCCAATGCAGGGCCGCGGCGACCAGACCCAATACAATACCTAAGTACCAGATGCCATCATAGTTACCGTAGTGTTCGTAGAGGTAGCCTCCCAGCCAGACGCCGCTAAAACTGCCGAGTTGATGGCTGAGGAAGACGAAACCATACAGAAAAGCCATATAGCGGGTTCCGAAGAAGGTAACGACCAGGCCCGAGGTGGGGGGTACGGTGGCCAGCCATAAGAAGCCCATAGCAGCACTAAACATAAGAATACTAGTCAAGGACACCGGGATTAAGACAAAGGCCGATATGGCAACCACCCGTGCCAGGTAGATACCCGCCAAGATTAGATGCTTGGGTCGCTTACCACTTTGCACGCCGGCAATATAGGCGCCAAAAACGTTGAACAGGCCAATAAGGCTGATACTCCAGGCGCCCACCTTGGCTTCAAAGCCTAGGTCGAGGAGATAGCTGGGCATATGGACGGTAATAAAGGCGATGTGAAAACCGCAGACAAAAAAACCGAACACCAACAGGGTGTAGGATCGAACCTTCAAGGCACTGATCAGGGTCGACCAGAGTGATGGCTCAGCAACCGAAGGCCCGCCCGCGGATGGCTTGACTTCCCGACTGCCACTGAACGGCGCCAGGGGAATGGCCAACAGTGCCATCACAAAAGCTGAGGCGGCGAGAATTTTTAATGACGGATACATGCCGAAGGCTTCGATAAGACCCTGCATCAAGGGCACAATCAAAAATTGGCCAAAACTGCCGGCGGCAGTACCGACCCCCAAGGCCCAGCTGCGTTTGTCTTCAGGAACGGCGCGCACAATGGCCGGCAACACGATACCAAAGGAGGTCCCGGCAATTCCGGCACCCACTAGAAATCCGGCCGTTAGGATGATCTGCCATTCGGTTTCAGCCACCGACATGCCCCACATGCCCGCGGCATAGAGCACCACGCCCGCGACAATAACCTTTAGGTTACCAAAGCGGTCGGCCAGTGCTCCGGCAAAAACGGCGACCACGCCCCAGGCGAGGTTTTGCGTGGCAAGGGCGAGTGATAGCACATCTCGTCCCCAGCCTCGGGCGCTGCTCAATGGCTGTAGAAACAGTCCAAAGCCGGAGCGATAACCAATCGACAACATCAATAATAAACAGGCGGCCAAGAGCACTCGGCGGTATTCGGCTTTACTGAGATTCATCGTGGTTCTATCCAAAAAGATCGGGGGGGGGGGGTCAGCATACGCCGATTTACACAAAGATGACACGAAGGGACAAGGTCTATAAGGAATTATCGGGCGTTATGCGGGGTTTACAGGGCGTCGACTCAAGGGCCCGTTACTATAAAGAAGGAGTGGGTCGAGTCGTTACTGACTGGAGCTGCTAAACCGTCAGCTGGTCGACTCTTCCGACCAAACCCAGCGTACAGGTTCGCCGAAATCGTCGAAAATCCAGGTTTTCTTTGGTTTGCGATGCTTAGCTAAGGGTTTTTTTTTTGACTGTTTCCGCGCATCGATGGCCGCAACGACGTCTGGCAGGGGTGTGCGAGACAAGGCCTTTTCACCTTCGGAGGTTTTGAACGGGTTAATCCAAGGCTTATCCGGAGACAGTCCACTCTTCCCCCGTTCCACCTGGCTAATATTTCCACCATGCGTCAAGAAGGCTTCGACTTCGTCGGCCAAGTCGGATTGAATATCATGCTTGCTGCGTGTGCTCTTCATATCGGGTCAATTTTGCCTTCAAACAATCCAGTACTATATCACTAATTAGGGCGAATTTCGACTACAGGAATACAATCTGAGACATTTACCACCCCGGCCCAGAGACCATAAGACGGAGGGTAGGTTTTGCGGCTCGAACAGGGTAGATTATCAGCTGAGTTTCGCCCTAACTCGGCCCTAAGGCCAAATACGCAACAGTGGACCCCTTATGATTTTGAAGTTTCGAACAGGTTTTCGTATTACCCCAGTCTTGTTAAGCCTCAACCTGCTGGTGTTTTTAGCCGTGGTAGTGGTCAATGGCAATTTTTCTCAGTTTTCCGCGCAGAGCTTGCTGGCACTGGGCGCCAACTATTCGAATTTTGTTGCGCAGGGCGAGTGGTGGCGATTTTTCAGCAGTATGTTTTTGCATCTCAGTCTGATGCATCTGGTCTTCAACAGCGCCTCCCTATTTGTCTTGGGCCGATTTATTGAGCCTCTCCTCGGGTCAGCGCTTTTTCTGCTGGTGTATCTGGCATGCGGCTTGGCGGGCAGTTTCGCGAGCTATCTGTTTAATCCAGGCGTAATCAGTGCGGGGGCCTCCGGCGCCATCTTCGGTCTGTTTGGTATTTTTGTCGCGGTGCTGCTGAGCAACATAGTGCGCCCGGACTTACGCAAGGAATGGCTGAAGAGTATTGGCGCGGTGTTGGCGATCAATTTGGGCCTAGGCCTATTTCTGCCCATCGATAACTCGGCCCACCTGGGTGGCCTGGCCTGCGGTGTTCTAATGGGTCTGCTGCTGTTGCCGTGGATGCGCAGCCGCCTGCGCAGACTGCTCAATAACGATTTAACTCTGCGCTAGGCGCTCGGGCGGCTTTTTAGTTCGGTTATTTGCGCGTCCTTGGCCAGCCAAAGCTGGTGTAGCCAAAGCTGGAACGCTTTTTTGTCATCGCGGTTATCAAGATAATCCATCGTGATAAAGGCTGCTGGAATCTCCACATGCCGCATCCGGATCGACACCTTACCGACTCGACCGCAAGCCAGATCCCAAAAGCTCGGCGGCTGGTTTTGGTACACGATGGTAGTGTCGATCATCGATGAGAATCGCGCACCCAGAGCCTGGATAGCAAAGGCGATACCACCGGCCTTTGGCCGCAGCAAATGCTTATAGGGGGATTTCTGACGCGCCTGCTTGTCCGCGCTAAAACGAGTCCCTTCGAGAAAGTTAACGATGCTGGTTGGGGTGTGGGAGAACTTCTCACAGGCTTTGCGGGTCGCGATCAGGTCATCATTGGCTTTTTCCGGGTGTTTGGCCAGAAAAGCGCGCGAGTGGCGCTGCATAAAAGGATAGTCCATCGCCCACCAGGCTTGGCCGACGATCGGCACCTTGGCCAACTCTTTTTTGATAAAAAACTTTAATAGGGGGATTTTACCCTGGGTGACATGGAACAGCGCAAAGATATCGACCCAACTCTGATGATTTGAAACCACCATGTACCATTGGTCGAGTGACAGCTCCACTTCATTCTCGATGTCCCATTCAATCCGTTGGACGTGTCGCATCCACCAGAGGATCACCCCCAGCCAGACATTAGCAACACCGATAATGGCCGGGTTAACCAGCTTAACTCGCAAACGTTCTGACAACACCAGGCGCCAGAAGACACAGGTAAAGACAAAAATACCGATAATCAAGGTATGAACCACCAGCAACAGCATGGCAATCACACCCATAATATTATTAAACACTGCTTTCACGCGCACACTCCCCTTTGTGGGGGAAGGTTTTAACGATTTGTTTAGCAAGATGCAACCACTTTATCGTTTGCAGGGATGAACAACCGTTGTACCAGTTCGGGATCGAGGCTACCCTAGCTTTTTTTTAGGCAGTGATCCCGATGTTCGATACCCTCTGGTGGCTAACCGCTGCTGCGTTATTTTTAGGCTGCGTGGTTCAAACGGCACTGGGCTTTGGCAT
>JBLHFL010000073.1:0-8781 GCA_047618105.1 Granulosicoccus sp. | reverse complement strand
AGCATGGCCGGTCGGTTTTCCAAAGTCCTGTAACCGTTAGGGCACAAATAGCAATTTGGTTGACGCCATTTACCGGCCCCAGCAAGGCGCCTGCCGGTCGGCGATTAACGACCCCGGCGCACCGCTTCGGCATGCGTTACAAAAAACCTATCTGGCCGCTTTCGATGTTTGACGATACACTGGTTTGATGTGCCTTGAGTCCCCCTCCTTTTAAGAGATCAACTATGGATTTTGTCAGTCATTTTCGCAACAGTGCGCCCTATATTCATGCCTACCGTGGTAAAACCTCGGTTATCTGGCTGCGGGATCAAGTCCTGGATAACGAACGGCTGACATCTATTATCAGTGACCTCACGCTGCTCAATAGCTTGGGGCTGCGTTTGGTGGTGTTGTTTGATGCCGATTGCTTTGCGACCCGGTTAAATGATAAGGAGACGATCGACGAAACCAGCTTGGATACCCTGGTGGCAGCCATCGGACGCCGCCGTTATGTGATCGAGGCGCTGTTCAGTCAAGGCCTGGCCAACTCGCCGATGCACGGTGCCCGCATTCGGGTGGTGGGCGGGAACTTTGTCATGGCACGTCCGGCCGGTGTCTTTAACGGTATCGACCTAAAAGCCCAAGGCCGGGTCAGACGTATTGATCATCTGGCCATTCGCGAACACCTTGATAAACAACATCTGGTGTTGATGCCACCATTGGGGTATTCGATCACCGGCGATATCCTTTATTTGCCGCCGGAGCAGTTGCTGATTGAAATCGCCAAACAGATCGGCGCCGACAAGGTCATTATAGTGGGCGACAATCCACTGTCGCTGTCCGATAACCAAAAGGAAATGGGTGTGCCGGCGTTGGAACAGATACTCAACCAGGCGGATCCGAGCACCCCAGCCTACCTGGAACTGAAGGTTGCCGCCCTGGTCAGCCGTGCGGGCATTCCACGCTGTCATGTTATCGATGGCACGGCCGATGGCTCGCTGCTGGCCGAGTTGTTTACCCGCGATGGTGTCGGGACCCTGATCGCCCTGGATCAATACGACACCTTTCGCCAGGCACGAATCGAGGATGTGCAGGGTATCCTAGCCTTACTCAGGCCGCTCGAAGAGCAGAATATCTTGGTCCGACGAGATCCAGAAAAGCTGGAAAACGAAATCAATCATTTTTATGTCAATGAACGCGATGGCATGATCATCGGCTGCGCCGCCATCTATAAATTATCCGACGATCAGGCCGAACTGGCCTGTGTCACGGTGCACAGCGACTATCAGAAGAAGGGGCGAGGCGATGCCCTTTTGAGTGCCATCGAAAAGCAGGCGCGCAAAGAAAACATCAAGAATCTCTTTGTCTTGACCACCCAAACCGAACATTGGTTTGTTGAACGTGGCTTTAGGCTAGTCAGCGTGCAGGACCTGCCCGAGACGCGCCAAAAGCTGTATAACATTCAGCGCAATTCCAAAATATATATGAAACTGATTCGTTAATAGGGCAGACCATGAACTTACATCTATCGGGCAAGGTTATTTTGATTGCCGGTGCTAGCCAAGGAATGGGTTTGGCCATTGCCCAACAATGCGCCGCCGAAGGGGCCCATGTGTCTCTGGCAGCCCGCAATGAAGACAAGCTTAAAGAGGCCTGCCAAGCTATTGAGCGCGCGCATGATGGCCGAGCAATCTATACCAAAATGGACGCGAGCCAAGCGCAAGATATTGCTGCCTGGATCGACCGAACCGTGCAGGAGTTTGGCCGTATCGATGGCCTGTTGGTCAACGCCGGCGGGCCGCCAATGGGCGGCCTTGAAGACTTTACCGACGACGACTGGCAAGCCGCCTTCGACCTCACCCTGCTCAGCGCGGTGCGCATGATTCAGGCGGTATTACCGCATATGAAGGCGCGTGGCGGCAGTATCTTGACCCTAACGTCCAGCTCCATACGCGAACCTATCGACGTGCTATTGCTGTCCAATGTGATGCGGGCCGGCGTCGCGGCACTGGTTAAAAGCTTGGCCAGCCAGTTGTCACCCTACGGTATACGCGTCAACAATATCATCCCAGGCTTGATTGCCACCGATCGTATCGCTACCCTCGATGCAGCGCGCTCTGCTCGTTCGGGGATCAGCCTCGAGGCCCATCGCGAGCAGGTTTGGGCGCAGATACCGGCTAAACGCTATGGCCAGCCTGAAGAATTTGCCAATGCCGCCACCTTTCTATTGTCGGATGCGGCAAGCTACATCAACGGCACCAGCCTGGTTGTCGATGGTGGCAAAATGAAATCCCTATAGTAACTCGACTGGAGAACCGTCTTGAGTTTTAGTAACCAAATCAAACAGCGCTGGCAACAGGGCACCGCCGTCTGTGTCGGACTGGACCCTCTACCAGAGCTCTTTCCAGTCGCTGTGAGCGATATTTTCGCCTTTAATAAGGCCATCATCGACGCCACCGCGGACCTGGCCTGCTGTTTTAAACCGCAATTTGCGCACTATGCCGCGGTTGCCGCCGAACCAGCACTGAAACAAACCATCGCCTATATCCGTGAGTTCTACCCAAACATTCCAGTTATTTTGGATTCCAAACGCGGCGATATCGGCTCCACCGCGACGATGTATGCGCGCGAAGCCTTTGAGCACTATCAGGCCGACGCCGTCACAGTGAATCCCTATATGGGTTCGGATACGGTCTTGCCCTTTGCCGACTATGCCGACAAGGGCGTAATTGTCCTGTGCCGTACGTCCAACCCCTCCGCCGGTGAGTTCCAAAATCGTCTCATCGATGGCGAACCGCTCTATCTGCATGTGGCGCGTCTGGCTCAAGAGCAATGGAATCGACATGGCAATATCAGCCTAGTGGTCGGCGCCACTGCACCAGAAGAGATGCGCCGCATACGGGCGGTCGCACCGGATCTGCCATTCTTGGTTCCAGGCATAGGCGCCCAGGGCGGGGATATTCAGGCAACGGTTGAGAACGGTCGCTTCGCCGATGGTCAGGGCCTAATGATCAACTCGTCGCGCGCCATTCTCTACGCATCGAGCGGGGCAGATTTTGCCCAAGCGGCCCGTGCAGCAACCCTGACACTCAAGAACGCAATCAACCAATTAGCGGAATAACACCGCACGCCTTAGTTTATGGTTCTTGCCGGTGACCAAATAGTTGGTTACCGGCCAACCGCTGCGTTAGAGCGCACAGACCACACCGGTGCCCTTGAGGCCGCAATAGCCTCTGGGGTTTTTGTGCAGATACTGCTGATGGTAGGTTTCTGCATAATAGAAGCTCTGCGTCGTGCGCAGCTCGGTACTAATTTGCCCCAAGGAGTTGGTCGTAAGTTGCCGCTGAAAGGCGTCCAGTGACGCTTGGGCGACCACCAGCTGTTCTGCACTACCATAGATCGCTGAGCGGTATTGGGTACCGACATCATTGCCCTGGCGCATGCCCTGGGTTGGGTTGTGTGCTTCCCAGAAAACCTTCAGCAGCGTCGTCAAGCCAATCTCATTCGGATCGAACACCACCTGCACTATTTCAGTATGCCCGGTTTGGCCGGAACAGACCTCATCATAGGTCGGGTTCGGTGTGTGCCCACCGGCATAGCCTACGGCGGTATTCTTAACGCCAGGCAGAGCCCAGAAGAGCCGTTCAGCACCCCAGAAACATCCTAGCGCGAGCCAAACTGGGGTGCAGTTTTCTGGTATTTCCCGCATATCAATGGCCAAAACGGCGTGGTGGAAATCGAGTTCCATCGCCTGGCCTCTGCCGGGCAGACTTTGAGCTACACTCGGTAAGCTGTTGTTTTTCGACATATCGCACCTCGTTAGTTTTTTATAACGCGACCCCGATAGGGCCACTCTATCGTAATTTTAACCCACGCTTTGGAACCTTCCATGAACCCTAACAAACGCCGGTTTGAGCGCATTCCATTCGACGCACATATCAGTCTCAACCTTACGGATAAAAGCCGAGAGCCGATCACCGGGATTCTCCAAGACATCAGCCTAAAGGGCGCGCTGATCTCAGTCGGTAAAGGCTCTGCCGTGCTGATGATCGGCCAGCGCGGCGTACTAAAGATACGGCCCGAACAGAGCGATATCGAATTCAACCTCACCGTCGAGGTCGCTTATGCGTTGGCGGATAAGCCGGCCTATGGTCTAAACCTGGTCGGATTGGATTTACAATCTGCGGGTTATCTGCGCCGCCTAATAGAAGTCAACTTGGGCAGTGACGATGGCCTGCAGCGTGAATTCAGCCATTTGATTGAGGCCATGGTTGAAGAACACGCTAGCCTCTAACTCAACAAGAGGGAAGACTTAATTAAAGCCACTATTAATTTGGCCCGGAACACTGTGCTGTAGGCTGTACAGTGGCATATCAACTAAAGGCACAAATAGTGCAAAACACCATTGATGTTTTTCACAAGACGTGGCAGATTTCAGAACAGTTACAAGACAAACGGTAACAATCTGTGCATGACCCGCTTTTTTACGTCACTAATTTATACGAATGGGTCAATAGAGCGTTATTTTTGAAAGTGAGTCGCATTCAACCTGTATTGGCCTATTTTTTGACTGGAACATTGCCAGCAAAAATCGGGTCGGACTGGCACTGCCTTTTGGCACCCTAAGGTAAGACTCATGCACTAGATGCAGTACAGGGACACTCATATGTCCAACTATTATAAGACCGCCTTCCAAAGGGGCTTACTATGACACTTAGAGGAACTCACATGAAACCATTTCAAAAAACACTGGCCGCCGCACTGGTCGGAACGTCGATATTACTCACCGGCTGTTCATCTGATAATGACGCTGACGCCAGCAACACAGACGCCGCAAACGACACGGCCGCGCTGGCCTTAGGTGTCGCGGCGAGTGTACCCACTATCATAGCGGCGGCGATGCATCCGGTAACGGGCGAGACCTTAGCAGCAGATCAAACCTTTACCTATTGGGCGCTTGACGAGCACAGCTCGTTCGATCCACAGATAGTCGAAGATGTTGCCGGATCGGATCATGTGCGCAACCTCTTTGAAGGTCTTTTAAGCCAAGACGCCGATGGCAATCTGGTACCCGGCGTCGCCGAGCGCTTTGAAGCCTCTGCCGATAAGAAAACCTATACTTTCTTCCTACGTGAAAATGCCAAGTGGTCCAACGGCGATCCTATTACCGCCAATGATTTTGTCTACGCCTGGCAGCGCGCTGTCGACCCCGTGACTGCATCACCCTATTCTTGGTATATGGAAATCATGGCGATCAAAAACGGCGCCGAAATCATTGCCGGTGAACAACCGGTTGCGAGCTTGGGCGTCAGCGCTGTTGATGACTATACCTTCCAGGTTGAGCTGAGCGAGTCCTTACCCTATTTCCCGATGATGGTCTCTCACTCCACGACCTTCCCGACCCACAAAGCAACCATTGAGAAGTTTGGCAACGAATGGACCAAGCCTGAAAACATGGTCAACAACGGTGCCTATAGCCTGACCGAGCATGTGGTTAACGAACGGGTTGTAATGGAACGCAATAGCAACTATTGGAATAATGCCGATACCATCATTGAAAAGGTCGTCACACTGGTTATACCAGATGACAACCAGGGTCTGATCCGTTGGAAAGCCGGTGAACTGGACCGTGGTCCGGTGCCCTCTGGTCAGTACCTAGCCTTGAAAGCAGAATTCGGTGCTGACGTCGCGGTATCTGTACCCAGCCTTTGTACCTATTATTATGCTTACAATCTGAGCGCCAGCGGTTCAGAAGCGCTGAAAGACAAGCGGGTTCGTCAAGCGCTGTCCTATGCCGTCGATCGCTCGATCATCACCGAAAGCATCCTGCAAGCCGGTCAGATCGAAGCCTATACCTTCACACCGGGTGCCACGGCCGGCTTTGAAGTGCCGGATGTCGAGTTTGGCAAACTGACCCAAGCAGAACGGGATGCCAAGGCTATTGAATTGTTAGCGGCGGCCGGTTACGACGAGAACAATCCATTGTCGGTCGAGATACTCTACAACACCTCTGAAGGCCATAAGTCGATCGCAACTGCCATTACCCAGATGTGGAAGTCTAAGCTGGGTGTTAACGCCGAAATGAACAACATGGAGTGGACCACCTTCTTGGAAGAACGCGGTAATCAGAACTTTGATATCTCGCGTGGTGGCTGGTGTGGCGATTACAATGAAGCCTCCACCTTCCTCGATCTGGTGCGCAGCGAATCGGGCTACAACGATGGCAAATGGGTCAATGCCGAAGTCGATCAACTGATGACTCAAGCCAAGACCATGGCCGATCCGAGCGCGAACTATACGCGCATCGAACAGATCGTCGCCGATGAGATGCCACTGATCCCGCTTTACCATTACACCAGCGTCTTTATGCTCGATTCCGAAGTAAAAGGCTGGCCTTACAATAACGTGCAAACCAACTGGTATGCGAAAAACCTGTATAAAGTTGCAGAGTAACGTCGCGTTGCCAAGCTAATAGATTAACACCGCCGCTGGCGGTGTTTTCTGTTACAGGACTGGAAAACGCCGGGCGAACTTATCGCCAACCAGACATCTCATGCCATCGTCATCCGTAGTGACATATTTATAAATAATAGTGAAAAACTGAATTTTATTTATCTAATAGGTGCTCACCTGGGAGTGGGTCTGAGGCCAAGATTCGCGTTTTTTGACACCGATTAAACTAGGATAGATCTTATGTTCAGTTTTATTTTCAAGCGTTTGCTTACCGCGATCCCGACGCTGCTGATTCTTATAGTGGTGTCCTTCGTGCTGATGCACAGTGCTCCCGGCGGTCCCTTTAGCCGAGAGAAGAAACTGCCCGCTCAGGTTCAAGCCAATATCGAAGCCAAGTACGGTCTCGATAAACCTTATAGCGTACAAATTTTGAACTATGTCAGCGGCATTGTTTTCCATTTCGACTTTGGCCCGTCCTTTAAATATAAGGATCGCAGCGTCAACGATCTGGTCCGGGCTGGCTTTCCAGTGACCCTGACCTATGGCTCAATATCCGCCCTGGTGGCGGTTTTATTTGGCGTGACCATGGGCGTTATCGCGGCTCTGAATCATAACACGTGGAAAGACTATGCCGCGCTCAGCTTCACCTTTTCGGCCCAGGTGTTGCCTAACTTTGTGATGGCCCCGCTGCTGGTGCTGCTATTCACCCTCTATTTGGGCTGGTTACCCGGGGGTGGCTGGAACGGTGGCAAGCCGGAATACATCATTCTACCGGTAATCGCCTTATCAACCAGCTATATGGCAACCATTGCCCGTATTACTCGCTCCTCCATGCTGGAGGTGCTCAATTCCAACTTTATCCGCACGGCTAAGGCTAAGGGCTTGCCCTACAGCCGCATCGTGTTTAAACATGCGCTCAAACCGGCTTTGCTGCCCGTCTTGTCTTACTTAGGACCGGCCATGGTCGGCCTGATAACCGGCTCGGTGGTCATCGACCAGTTTTTTACCACCGGCGGTATCGGGGTATTGTTTGTTAATGGCGCCTTGAGCCGAGATTACTCGACCATTATGGGCATCACCATCTTAGTCGGCGCGCTCACTATCTTGTTAAATTTAGTGGTCGACGTGCTATACGCCTGGATCGATCCAAAAATTCGTTATTAAGACAGTAAGGACCGGCAATGATTGTTAATCAGAAGAAAATGTCCGACCTAGCTGAGCACCTGTTACAGGCCGAGGAAGTCCAAGGTCGATCCCTGTGGGCCGATGCCTATAGTCGCTTTCGCCGCAATAAGGCCGCGCTAACCGGTGTGATCACGCTGGTCCTGGTCGTGTTGTTCGCCCTGATCGGGCCGCTCTTTGCCCAATACAGCAACGAAGAAATCGACTGGGCGGTGATCGGCCAGGTCAAGCAACTGGGTGCGCCCTCCTTTGCCTCAGGGCACTATTTTGGCACCGATGATTTGGGTCGCGATCTCTTTGCGCGAGTCATTCAAGGCACCACGGTCTCGCTGATGGTTGGCTTTATCGGCTCCTTTGTCGCGGTGATTGTCGGCACGCTCTATGGAGCGGTGGCAGGCTATACCGGTGGTCGTGTCGATAACTTTATGATGCGACTGGTCGATATCCTGATGTCGATTCCCTATATGTTCGTGTTGATTATTATGTTGGTTATCTTTGGTCGCTCGATTGAAATGCTCTTTCTCGGCATCGGTCTGGTGTCTTGGTTCGATATGTCACGCATCGTCCGAGGTCAAACCCTGAGTATTAAAAACAAAGAATATATCGAGGCGGCTATTGCCGCTGGCGTATCCAACTTCACCATCATCTTGCGCCATATAGTGCCCAACCTGATCGGCATCGTCGTGGTCTATGCCTCCCTCTTGGTGCCAGGTTTTATTATGGCCGAATCCTTTATTTCCTTTCTAGGCCTGGGCATTCAAGAACCGGCGACATCTTGGGGCGCGTTGATTAACCAGGGTTCGCGCACCATGCAATACGGCACCCTGTGGCAACTGCTGTTTCCGCTATTTTTCTTTGTCATCACGCTGTTTAGCATGTTTTTCATCGGCGATGGTTTACGCGATGCCCTCGATCCAAAAGATCGCTAACTAGGAGCGCATAATGAGTTTATTAGAAGTTAAGGACCTCGGCGTTCAGTTCCAAACCGGTGATGGCATTGTCAGTGCGGTTAACGAGGTAAACTTCACCTTAGAGGCCGGAAAAACCTTGGCCATAGTGGGTGAGTCCGGTTCGGGCAAGAGCCAAACAGCCTTTGCTATCATGGGCCTGCTGGCGCAAAACGGCTGGACCACCGGCAGTGTGAAGTTTAACGGGCTGGAAATTTTA
>JBLHFL010000072.1:0-8942 GCA_047618105.1 Granulosicoccus sp. | reverse complement strand
AGCAGCAAGGAGGTGCCCGGTCGGATTGGGGCGTCGGAGAGAACGCTCAATGGGGGCCCGCTTTTTGGATCGTTCTGCAAAATTAGCTCAAAGAGGGACGCCTTGTTGCCCGCCAAGAGTGTTTTTAATTGCAGCACTACGGTCAGCAGGGGCGAGACAGGCGAGGCTGGGGCGTTTTTTGTCGGCAGAGGCTTTGTTTCGGGTTCTCCACCGCCGCGAACGATTTTTTGACTGGTCACGGTGCTGTCGCTGGGCAATCGGATGCCATCATTTGCCATATAGAGACCACCTGCTGGGTAAGCTACCTTGTCTGGAAAGGATAATAGTCTGTATCGGCGGCAGACTGAAATTCTTGATATCTCAGGCTTTGGTAAAGGTTACCAATGCTCTATTACAGGTGGTTATACTCGGCTCACTTTTATTCTGGATAGGTTTATGCCTGAGTTGTTAAAAGCGACAGACCTATTCTGTGAGCGCGATGAGCGAATTCTGTTTGCCAATTTATCGTTCGCTGTGGATCAGGGTGACATTGTCCATATACAAGGCGCCAATGGTGCCGGTAAGACCACGCTGTTACGTCGACTGGTCGGCCTTAGCTGGGTGGTCGAAGGAAATGTAACCTGGCACGCCCCCGTGGCAGACGGCGATGCGCTCGACGGCAACCGGTTCTGGTATCTGGCTCACCGGCCAGCGGTTACCCTGTTGCAAACCCCATTAGAAAACCTAGCCTTCGCCATGGCCTTACACAATCAGGTGTTGGCGCCCGAAGCCCTGTGGCAGGCCTTATCGACGGTCGGCTTACGCGGTTATGAAGATGTTCCGGCGCACAGCTTATCCGCCGGCCAACAACGCCGAGTGTCGTTGGCCCGACTCTACCTCGATCTGCCAGAGGTTCGACTCTGGCTGCTGGATGAGCCCTTCACCGCGCTGGATGCTGGCGCCGTGACTCAGCTGGAGGCACGCATTGTCAGCTTCGCGGAGCGCGGTGGAACGGTTATTATGACCAGTCATCACGGCCTACACCACGCTGCCGTGCGTCATCTGCATATCGGAGCCCCTCTGTGATCGCCATCCTGCGCACCACCTTAACGCGAGAAATGACTCTGGCCTTCCGGCGCCGGGCCGATCTGTTGAATCCACTGTTCTTCTTTATCGTGGTGGTCAGTCTTTTTCCGATTGGCGTAACTCTAGATTTGACCAAGTTGGCCCTGATGGCCCCTGGCATTCTCTGGGTGTCTGCGCTCTTGGCCTCACTCTTATCGCTCGACCTGATGTTTCGCAACGATTTTGACGATGGCACTCTGGAACAGATGCTTTTGGCCGCGGTTCCTCCTCAATTGTTAGTGTTGTGTAAAATCATAAGCCATTGGTTGGTGACCGGTTTGCCATTAACGGTATTATCACCGGTACTTTCCGTGATGCTGGCACTACCGGCCAAAGCGGTGCCGGTGCTGATGCTTTCGTTGTTGCTCGGCACCCTGTCTTTGAGTCTGATCGGCAGTGTCGGTGCGGCCTTAACCGTCGGGTTGCGCAAGGGTGGTCTATTGTTAACGATTTTGATTATGCCGATTCTGGTGCCGGTTCTGATATTTGGCACCTCAACGGTTCAGGCCATGGCCACTGACCAGCCTTGGCAAGGTTAT
Organism: Granulosicoccus sp.; assembly: GCA_047618105.1. GTDB lineage: Bacteria > Pseudomonadota > Gammaproteobacteria > Pseudomonadales > Natronospirillaceae > Reinekea. Next base: position 7,299 of record JBLHFL010000072.1, on the reverse strand, counting down.
TTGGCGCTCTTAGGTGCCTTTACCGCCGGGGCCTTTGCGCTCACACCTTGGCTGACGGTCGCGGCCCTGAACGTAACAGTGGGTGATTAGCGTGCCCAGTTTAACGCACTAAACATTACCCGGCCGCACCCCGTCTCACATACGCAGGGCGCGGTAATTGAATTATCTGGAGACAAGAGTCGATGTGGCAAATCTTTGTTCGATGGTTCCATAAGTGCAGTTCGCCAAAGTGGTTTTATCAGATGTCCAAACCCTGGAGCTTTTGGCTTGGCTGGGCGGCCTTTGTGCTGATTGGCGTGGCGCTGGTCTGGGGCTTAGCCTTTGCACCGGTTGAGCGTGTGCAGGGCAACAGTTACCGCATCATCTTTATCCATGTGCCGTCGGCCTTCTTGTCTGAGGCCATTTACATGACCATCGCGATAGCCGGGGCCGTCGGCCTAATTTGGCGCATCAAGCTGGCCTTCTATGTGGCTAAGGCGTGCATCCCAATCGGTATGACAATGGCGTTTCTGGCGTTGGCTACCGGGGCGATCTGGGGCAAGCCGACCTGGGGCGATTGGTGGGTGTGGGATATGCGCATCACCTCGATGTTGATCCTGTTCTTGCTTTACCTTGGCCTCTGGGCTTTGCACAACGCTATGGAGCGGCCAGAGAGTGGCGATCGAGCCGCGGCCATCTTGGCTTTGGTCGGAGTCGTGAATATTCCAATTATTAAATACTCGGTAAATCTGGTGACGACGCTGCATCAACCCGCCACACTGAAATTCACCGAAAAGGCGCCCATGCACATCAGTATGCTGGTACCTCTGCTCTTATCGATCTTGGGCTTCTATCTGGCGTTCTTAGCCTGGATGTTTATTCGTGCTCGACTGGAAATTCTCAAGCGCGAGCGCAAGGCCCTTTGGGCGCAAAAAGAAATTGAACAATTGGGAGGTTTATAATGGCGTTCGAATCCTTCGCGGCGTTTCTTAAAATGGGCGAGCACGGCCTCTATGTCTGGTTAGCCTACGGCGTGGCCACCATTGTTGTGCTTTTCAATGTACTTGGGCCGCGCTATCTAGCAAAGCAACTGGTCAAAGACCATCAACGTAAATTACGTCGGGAGCGAGCATGAATCCGAAGCGAAAACAGCGTCTGCTATTGATACTCTTGGGTGTCTGTGGCGTCACCATTGCCGTGTTCTTGGCCATCTTTGCGCTGCGCCAAAATTTGAACTATTTCTTTACACCGACTGAAATCAGTCAGGGTCTGGCACCTAAGGCGCAAGTTATTCGGGCCGGTGGGATGATTAAGGCTGGCAGCGTTCAGCGCGAAGAGGGCAGTTTAAAGGTGTTTTTCGAAGTGACCGATTTCTCAGCAGATGTGTCGATTATGTATGACGGCATTTTGCCGGATCTTTTTAAAGAAGGTGAGGGGGTCGTGGTGATCGGGCAACTGGGGGAGGCAAATCTGTTTACCGCCGAAACCGTTTTAGCCAAACACGATGAAACCTATATGCCACCGGAAGTGACCCATGCTCTCGAGCAAGCCGGTCAGGCCTCTACCATCTATTAACGGAGTTTACATGTTTCCAGAGTTTGGGCAGTTTTCACTAATCCTGGCTTGGCTGTTTTCGTTTTTGCTTGCGGTATTGCCGTTGGCGGGGTTGAAACTAAAAAACGAGTCACTGCTGCGGACCGCACCGGCCCTGGCCTGGGCGATGTTTTTTTTCCTAGTCGTATCGTTCGGTATATTGATGAACGCCTTTTTAACCGATGATTTCTCGGTCTATTTGGTCAGTCAGCATTCCAACAGTGCCTTACCCTGGTACTTTAAGATGTCGGCGACCTGGGCTAACCATGAGGGATCGATGCTCTTGTGGATCCTGATGTTGGGGGGCTGGACCGTCGCGGTCACGGTCTTCGCGCGCACGCTGAACTTTGAGCTCAAGGGCGCGGTTCTGGGAGTCCTTGGCCTTATCGCCTTTTCCTTCCTGATGTTTATTCTCTTTACCTCCAACCCGTTTGAACGGTTCTTGCCCATCTCGCCGGTGGACGGTTCCGACCTTAATCCGCTCTTGCAGGATATCGGCCTAATTATTCATCCGCCCACCCTTTATATGGGCTACGTCGGGTTTTCCGTGGCTTTCGCCTTTGCCGTTGCTGCGCTCTTAACCGGCCGATTTGATGCCAGTTGGGTACGCTGGTCGCGACCCTGGACCAACGTCGCCTGGGCCTTTTTGACCCTGGGCATCGCCTTGGGCAGCTGGTGGGCTTATTACGAATTGGGCTGGGGCGGCTGGTGGTTTTGGGATCCGGTTGAAAACGCCTCCTTTATGCCCTGGCTTATCGGTACGGCCTTGATTCACTCACAAGCGGTGACGGAAAAGCGTAATCTGTTTAAGAGCTGGTCGGTTCTGTTGGCGATCTTTGCCTTCTCGTTCAGTCTGTTGGGCACCTTCTTGGTGCGTTCGGGGGTACTTACCAGTGTCCATTCTTTTGCCGCGGATCCGGAGCGTGGGCTGTTTATCCTGGTGATTTTGGCGCTAACCATCGGCGGCAGCTTGACCCTCTATGCTCTCAATGCGGGCAAGATTAAAACCAATGGCCAATTCGAGCTGGTGTCGCGCGAGTCCTTTATTCTGATGAACAACATTCTCTTGGTGGTCATCGCCTTCGCGGTGCTGTTCGGGACGCTCTTGCCGCTCTTCGCCGATGCCTTTGGCTGGCGCAAGCTGTCGGTCGGCGCACCGTTTTTTAATCTGGTGTTTAACCTGCTAATGGTTGTCTTGCTCTGTTTCCTCGGTGTCGGTCAACTGATGCGCTGGAAAAAAGATCAGCTGAAGAACTGGACCGGATTCTTGCTGGCCATCGCGGTCGGCGCGATCGTGGTGGCCCTGGTTCTGCCTTGGACCCTTTCGGGTGAGCTGCATTGGCAAATTTGGTTGGGTTTGTCTCTGGTATTTTGGACCGGGGCTAGCCTGATTCGATTGGTTCGTGATAAGACCCGGCACAGCAAAAGCTTCCTCGCCGGTGTGCGTAAAGCCGGCGTCGGTTTCTGGGGCATGTGGATTGCCCACCTGGGGTTGTTGGTCTCGACCACCGGTGTCGTGCTGGTGTCCAACTTGGACATCGAGCGCGATTTCCGCATGACCGCGGGCGACGAGGTTGTCCTGGAAAACTACCGTTTTGAATTTGAAAGCATCGGTAAGGTGCAGGGACCGAACTATGTTGCCGACCAAGGCGTGATCAATGTCTATCGCAACGACAAGGCGGTCGCGGTGTTGAACCCGGAAAAGCGCTTTTACCCGGTAAAGAATAACGTTATGACCGAAGCCGGCATCGATGGCAATCTGTTCCGCGATCTCTACGTGTCGTTAGCCGAACCGCTCGATGATGAACGGCAAGTCTGGTCGATCCGACTGCAGGTCAAACCCTTTATTCGTTGGTTATGGTTCGGCGCGGTGCTGATGGCGATAGGCGGCACACTCAGTATCACAGATAAACGCTACCGCTCGACGAAGAAGGGAGCCACAGCATGAAAATAAAGCCACTCTTAATAATTCCTCTCATCGTCGTACTGATGATCTTTAGCGTATTCGGTTATGCCTTGCTGAGCGGTGTTAATCCTAAGGCGGTACCGTCGGCCCTTACCGGTGACCCCTTACCGGACTTTAAATTGAGCCGATTAGAAGACAGTAAGGAGTTTTTAACTGTTGCCGACCTAGTCGGTGAGCCGATGTTGGTGAATATCTGGGCGACCTGGTGTGCTTCCTGTAAGTACGAGCATCCAGTGTTGAACTCCCTGGCCGCACAGGGCGTAAAAATCATTGGCATTAACTACAAGGACGATCGGGCCGCGGCGCTGACCTGGCTAAGCGAATACGCCAACCCATACAGCATCGATATTTTCGATCCCAATGGTGACCTGGGTTTTGACCTAGGCGTCACTGGCGCACCGGAAACCTTTTTTGTCGATTCCACCGGCGAGGTGCGCTACCGCTTTCAGGGCCCAATTACCGATGTTAACTGGCAGAATAAATTGAAGGCGATTTTCGATGAAATGGCTTAGAACCTATTATGCCGGGCTCGTGCTGGTGTGCGCGTTGCTTGCCTCCGGCGCCCAGGCGTCCAGCGAACTGTTAACCTTTGACAATGACGGCCTGCGCGATCGGTATGAGGAGTTGAGCTTTCAATTCCGCTGTCCTAAATGTCAAAATCAGAACGTCGCCGATTCCAATGCGCCGATTTCCCAAGACATTCGCCAAAAGACCTATGAGATGTTGCATCAGGGTTTTAGTGATCAAGAAATAATCGATTTCATGGTCGATCGGTACACCGAATTTGTTATCTACAAACCGCAAATGTCCTTTGTTACGATCTGGTTATGGATTGTGCCGGCATTTTTATTGATTTCCGGCCTGACCCTGCTGATTCGACTGACTCGCTCGAGCCGTCAGGGTGTTCCAATCGAGTTAACTGCTGAACAACAACAGCGGCTAAAGGCCTTGATGGAGGATAAGTCTTAATGCTGATTTTAACTATTTGGGTCATCCCGGTATTGGTTTTTGTACTCTTTGTGGTGCGCCAACGCAGCCAGAAGGAGCAGGGGATTGAATCCGCCGAGCGCTCATTATTGATTCATAAAGAACAGTTGGCACGCTTGGACCAGTTGCGCGACAGTGGCGAACTCAACGAGGTTGAGTATCAGTCGTTTCGTTTAGAAGAAGAAAAGGCCTTGCTCGCCGATGCTGAAACCGAACGCAGTGCGCTCGGTCAGGTCAGCCAGATGCCTTGGGTCTGGGTGCCGCTGTTCACCCTGGCTATCACTGCCGCGGCCTTTCTAACCTACAACAAAATTGGTGCTTATCCGGCCGTGCAGGTGCAGAAGCAGTTTGTGCAGCTGGCCTCCGATGAGAATATGACCAGTGAGGAGGTCAGTAAGACGCTCAACGATTATCAGCAGTTGCTCGAACAAACACCCGAAGACATAGAAGGTTGGTTCCGGTTGGCGCGCATGCAGATGGATATGGAAGCCTATCCGGAGGCGCTGCTCAGCCTGAACAAGGTCCTGGCGCAATTACGGCTGGTCGAACACGAGGCCGAAGATGAGTCCACCATCCTCGCCTATATTGGCCAGGTACAGGCTACCCTGGGGGCCAGTGAATTGTCTTTGGCTGCTTTTGAGGAATCGCTGAGCTATTTTCAGAACAATACCGCGTTGGGCTTAGCCGGACGTTTGAGTTTTGATCTGGGCAAGAATCAGAAGGCGATCGAATATTGGACCCGCTTGAAGTTGAATAACCTTGACGCCGATTCGCAGGTAATAGACGAATTTATTGCCGAGGCGAAAGATCGACTTTTGGCCCAAGGCATTGATTATGCCGTTGATGAGCCAATCCGGATTGTCGTTCGGGTGAATCTCCCGGCCGCCTGGGAAGGCTTGTCTAACGATGCGGCGCTGTTTGTTTATGCCCGACCGATTGGCAGCCGCATGCCATTGGCGGTCAAGCGATTGGCCATCAGAGCTCAGAACGTTACGGTGATGCTGAGCGATTCTGACGCCATGGGTCCGATGGCCGGCATCTCCACCCAAGATGTGGTTGAGGTCACCGCTCGGGTCTCGCTGACCGGCATCGCCAACAGCCAGCCCGGTGACTGGGGTACCGATGCGATCGAGGTGACCCTAGATCAGGTGGAAAATAAGGTTGAGCTGACCATCAATATGCCCTGATCCGATCGGTGACAGAAACCCTGACCGGGCAGCCGGTCGGGGTTTTTTTTGGCCCCGAGCCGTGGCTCATAGGATTTAGCCCGAAGCAACTCGCCTGTGCGGTGCATGACATATTTGGATCTTCGTCAGGTTATCGCCCTATGACTTGACCGGGCCACTGCCGTCAGCGCGACCCGGCCCCAACGCTTCAGTGCTCGAAAATCGCTAAGTTATTGAATAGGCTGGCTAAAATGACCTTTTTGTTTGGGTTCCCCCCAGCCCCGATTGACGCTAGAATCGGAGGTTACTGTACATTATAGATTTTAGGACCAGATGCGCTTAAAAAGTGTCAAACTCGCCGGTTTCAAGTCATTTGTGGACCCGACGACCATTCCTTTCCCAACCAATCTGTCGGCGATCGTCGGCCCGAATGGGTGTGGCAAATCAAACACCATCGATGCGGTGCGTTGGGTGATGGGCGAGTCCTCGGCTAAACATCTGCGTGGGGAATCTAAAACGGACGTCATTTTTAATGGCAGCAGCTCGCGTAAGCCAGTCAGTCAGTGCAGTGTTGAACTGGTGTTTGACAATTCCGATCACACCCTGCGAGGCGAATTTGCCGCCTACAACGAAGTTTCGATTCGGCGCAAGGTAACGCGCGATGGCGATTCAAGCTATTTCTTAAATGGCACCAAGTGTCGCCGCAAGGATGTCACCGATATCTTCCTTGGCACCGGCCTGGGCGCGCGCTCCTATGCCATTATTGAGCAGGGCATGATCTCGCGCTTGATCGAATCCAAGCCCGAAGAGTTGCGCGTCTATATCGAAGAGGCGGCAGGGATCTCGCGTTATAAAGAACGCCGCCGCGAAACCGAAAATCGCATGCGTCGCACGCGGGAAAACCTCGAACGTTTAACCGATCTGCGTGAAGAGCTCGAACGCCAGCTGCAGCATCTGCAACGCCAAGCCCAATCGGCCGAAAAGTATAAGACCTTCAAGGCCGAGGAGCGGCAAACCCGCGCCCAGTTATCGGCCTTACGATGGCAGCGGCTGCATCAGGACGTCAGTCATCAAGAGCTCAAGATTGCCGAGCTTGAGACGCAGTACGAATCCTTTGTTGCCCAACAACGACACATAGACGTCGAAGTGGAAGTCCTGCGCGAACAACACCACGAAGCCACTGAAGCCTTTAATCGGGTCCAAGAACAGTTTTATCAGCTCGGCAATGAGATCGCCCGGTTCGAACAGACCCTGCATCATCGCCAGGAGCAGTCGGTTCAATTGTTACAGGATATCCAAGAAGCAGAGCGGCAGTTGCACGAAGCCGCCGGTGAAGCGGCAACCGATACCGACAAGGTTGAAGAGAAACGCGAGACCCTAACTTTCTTGGAGCCAGAACTGGAGGCAGCCGAAGAACGCACCGAACAGGCGACCGACCGCTTGGTGCTGCTGGAAGAAAAGCAGAGCGCCTGGCAAGGCAAATGGGACGCCTTCAACCTCAATGCGCAAGGCCCTAAGCGCCAGGCCGAAGTAGCCCAGTCGCGCATACAACACCTGGAGCGGGTCGCCGAGCAGTTACATCGGCGCCAAGAGTCCCTGCATCAGGAG
>JBLHFL010000071.1:0-9037 GCA_047618105.1 Granulosicoccus sp. | reverse complement strand
TCGGTTACTACAATCTGGGCCAGCCCTACTTCCGGTTTGGCGATATCCGCGGCGACAATACCTATCTCGGTATGGCTAGCGGGTTCACCCTATGCCCATTGGGCGAGCTCGATAAAACGGCCTACCATATGACGATCAATATTTTAGGCCGCGCCAAACTTCATAGCCGACGCAATGACCAGCAGCAGCCCATGCGCTTCAGCCACCAGCGCTGGCAGGTGGCACGCTGTGACCGTTAAGGTCTGGGTCTACCAGCAGATTTCAGTCTCGTTCACCTGATCTTTGCGGCCGGTTTGGGTGTAGGTGAAATCGCCACAGTCGTCGTTCGCCATGCGCTGGCCGGCGACCCGAACCGCGCGCACTTCAAAGGTCGTTGCCGATACCGATTCAATGGTTAAGTTATAGATTGGCGTCCCACCGTCCAACGGTACCGTTTGGGCAAAGAAGGTGGGTTTGCCTTTATCACCGCTTGCCGCCGCGCCACAATCGGTCTCCACCACACTACCGCTGTCGCAATAGCTGTTATTTTCCGTGAAGCGCCGTTCCAAATGGGCTGCCAAAGAAATCAATGCCGCTTGGGCATCGTTGCGATTGGCGTTGTCGACAAATTGCATGTAACGCGGAAAAGCAAAGGCCGCTAAAATTCCGATGATGGCTACCGATATCATCAGTTCCATTAGGGTAAAGCCTGCAGTCTGTTGTTTCATAGGAGCTCCCACTCTGGTGATTTTTTTACGCGCGCCCAGTAAGTTCGTCATCAGTTCGCTACTCGTCGTTGAGCTTCTCGAGTAATTTTTTTGCTACCGCGGTCGAGGGTAAAAGCTGCAGGCGCTGAACAATATAGCGTTTCAGGTCAACCGAGTAGTACGCGTCCACTAGCACCCAGGTACCTCGACGCGCGGCATTGAGCGGCAAGCGTTGATCTGGCTCGGCGCGATAATCCTGCACGATGGTGAAGTTAGTGTAGGTGAAGGATTGGTCGCCGATTTGCATGCGCGCCTGGGCCGTATCAACACCCCAGACCTGCTCGACAAACTGTTCCATCTGCGGCTCAGCTGCATGACCTAAAAACGGCAGCATCAAGCAGCTCATCAGTACCATTATTTGAATGAGTTTACGCATGTTTATTCCCCTATTGACCGACTCTAAGTTCACGCCACATCCAACGACCCAGCAGGACGCCCGCGTCGCGCTCGACCTCCAGTATGCTGGCATCGGACGTATTCGATTTGCAGGTCTCAACGCCGTTGGGCAAGGTAATGCAGATGGGTGAGGTCGCCAAGGACGTGGAACTGGTCCCGGAACTGGCCACCCGGCCATCGGCTACGGTATTAATATAGTCGTCCTCATCGATATCGCCATCGCCATCGGTATCGATAATGGATGTCTCCGGTCGAGATCCGGTGACCGCATTAAGCTCCATATACCAGCTGCTACCACCATAGGAACAGGGATCCTGATCGGGAATGGCGGTAACGAAAATAATGCTGCCATCTCTTAGCATTGGATTGCTGACCGAGCGTTCACCCTTGCCATCGGTATTGCCACCCTCGGTGTTCACCAGGTCCATATACCAGCCCAGATGAGAGTCGACCAACAGGTCGGCATCGCTACCGTCAACGGGCAGACCCGCAGCGCTATGCCAGTTGATCGGGAAGTTCGACGTGGCCCGTTGGTAGGAAATAATGGGGGCGCCATTACTGTCTAAATTTACCGTAGGTACCGCCACTTCCTCGATAATATTCTGCTGCAACAGATGAAACTTGTTAAAAGCGGTTAGGGTGGCAGGGCCCTTATCCCAGATGGCATAGAACGACTGCAGTCCGTTATTCTGGTTATCATTCTGTAAAAAATAGGTGCCGGTGCCAAAGTAAATAAGTAAGCCGGTGGCGCCTTTGTTGAAGCCGATCTGCGGCTTCACGGTAATAGGTTGACGGTTAGTGGTACTGCATAGCTGCGTCGCACAGGCGGTATAGAGCGGCGTGGGAGTGCTACCGGTTTTATATGCGACACCCCACTGCGCCGGGTTGGCACTGGATATATCAAACTTCCACATATTGCCCTCCAGGTCACCGGCGTAGACCGCATCGGCTAGATAGTCTCCGTCGAGATCCACGGTGGTTGGGGTCGACATACCGTTCGGGGTCGCTAGGGCGTTCATCTGGGTATCGATTTTCTGCAGCAGAGCGCCGGTTTCCAGATCGACTATATAGATTAGCGCGGTGCCACTACCAACCTGGCCGTCGGCCACGGTGTTGTTATAACCGTTGCCGAAGATCGCAACCCATTTGCCATTATTGGCTTTTGCGATCGTCGGCTTACCAAAGGTATAGCCCAGGTCGGCGTCATCGGCATCGGTGAATTCCCACAGTACCGTCGCGGCTGCAGCCGCCTCAGTGTTATAGGCATTGGGGTTAGAGACATCTAAGGCAAAGATCCCCTGGCCACCGCCGTTCATGCCACTGGTCAGCACGGTGTGCCAACGGTCATCAAAGTAGGCATCCGCCACTTCGGGTGAGCCATCCACCGAATAGGCGTGTTTGTAGTTTTTATTGGCAATATCGGGTAACTTTTTCATCGCCTGGGTCGGCACATAGGCAAAGACTTCCAGACCAAAGTTTGTCGTGCCTGTGATAGCTGGATCGACATTAAACGCATGTAACATGCCATCGTTAGAGCCGACATAGAGCATGGGAGTGCGATACAACTCCAAAGATCCAATCTTTTTAGTAACGCCGTCGCCGTCCGGATTGCGACGGAAAGTACTGTATTTGTTATTAGGCTCCAACCAATCCGGGTAGAGGAATTCCGGGTTGCCGACATAGGCGGGTGCTGAGTTAATAATGTCACCCAGGGGGCCGAGTGATGGAGCGATTAACGTTCGGTCACGATAGGTGCCATTTTTGGCGACCTCTTTGCTGCGATCGCCCCGGGTATAGTCCAATATTTCTTGGGAACCGAGCAGCGCCTTTTGCGCACTGGTTAGGTCGACCCACTGAAATGGGATGCCACTGCTGCCATCATAACTGATGATCGTGCGGTCGCCGTGTAACGGCACTTTTGAGGCCGATTCTTTATTGGCTAAATCCAAGGAACCATCTAACTTCACCGGAATACCATTGATCTTACCGGTCCACTTCTGACTGTTAAATTCCGCCTGAAACAACATGGTCGATGACGAAATGGAACCGGTGTTGACGCTGACCGCCGAGGCCGAGGCGTCACGTCCTTGAATATCCTGCACCGCCCCATTCAACGATTCGATCAGTTCTTGAGGATCGCCGGCATTGAGGAACTGTCCGCGGCCGTTATAGGCTGCGTGGCGCAGATCGTCGATGGTTTGGTCTGATCCAGAAGCGGCTTGAGGCCAGCCGGGCCAGTTGTCATCAGGGTCCGCACTGGGCTCCACTCCGTCGGTCAACGTACCCGATACGCCGAAGGCCACGGTGTAGGTCACCAGATGCTGAGCGGTATTGTCATCGGCATCATTGGTCGGCACTTTATCGGCCAATGATGACTGCAAATCGGTCTTGTAGTATTTCATCGCCACATCGGCCAGGGTGTTTGAATAGGCATCCGCATAGAGGCCACCGTCGAACGGCGAGGCCGTATTGGCGTCCTGATTGCCGACCCCTGGACTGTTACCGTTCCAGACCCCATCGGTCATCAGAATGGCAAAGTTCTGCTGGCATGAACCGCCATCATCCGCTTTCAAGATTGGACCCGAACCAGGCGCTTCCCGAAAATACTCCCCGGCTGACTTCAAGGCTAACCGAAGCGGTGTACCGTTACTCGCACCTATTTTGAACATGCTCTCCATCAGGTCGTTTTTATTGTCGTTGGCTGTGCTGTTATAGGGCGTCGAGATATTGTCGACATTAACCACCTTCTCGGTAATTCTATTCCATATAGTGGTTATGCCCATGCGTGCTGTTGACTCATCGATAATGGTCGATAGGGCGCGCTTAGCCACCCACTTGCGCTTGCGATAATAGGAGTACCAGTTGGCAAAGTTTGTCTTCTCAACGGCGTCCATATCCTCCACCGCTATTAACCAGCGATTAAGGAAGTCCTTGGTCTTGGCGTTGCTACCCAGGGCCGAGCGGATAACCGTGGCATCCGGGCATTCCAATTCACTTTCAAATACCGAGATGTCATTGCCATCTGAATCCTTAATAGTGACCCAGCCGTCAAAGGTGCCGTTACCATTGCGATCGACCAGAACATCGCGCGACTTATTACCATTGCCATCGACATATTCATCGAGAACATTGTCGCCATCTAGATCGTACCAAGGGAAATAGCCCGACCGATCATCATTGCCATCCTTATCGGTCAGATCGGTTGTGCCGCTACCGTTATAGGGCGAATCTTTTGCTGCGGTAACAGGCTGATCCTTATAGGTATTGTTACTGGAGTCCTTGCCCACCCAGGGCGTATATATTTTTGTCGGGTTATAGTGCAGCGCATTCACGCCAACACAGGAGTTTAGAATTTCTTTCCGATCGGGGTTGCTCGTGCCATTGGTCTGAATGGTCGGGCTAACATCGACCGTGCTTGATCCATTCGCATTGGAGGTCATACCAAAGTTAGCAGTCGCCTCCTTGGTGTAGAGGGTTTCCCAATCCATCGAACCGGAATCATCGACGATGAAATAGATGTTGGGCTGGACACCGCTGGCCAGGAAAAGGGGCGCGTCGGCCAAGCTTAGATTGGCGGCCGAACTTAGGCCACCGGCAAGCGACATGACCACTAAAAAACCCAAATTTTGCGGGCGTAGCTGGGTGACATTGGTTTTACTTTTTTTCATCATTAGTACCTTCTCGCATACAGAGACTGCAATAGTACGGTGGAGTTCCGTTCACCCCAGGCGATGGCGGTGACCCGATAAATAATTTTGCATTGCCGAACCGTTGGATCCACCGCCCCGTCACATACCTGATCGTATTCTTCGATAACATAGCGCGGTTTTTTTCGGGTGCCTGCGAATTCCTCGTTGTACTCGGTGCCATTGTCATCCCACCAAGCCTCACTCTTGGTCCACCAGTTGGGCGTACCGGGCGGCACCTTACCCAGAATCGATACCGAGCCGGAGCTGGCACCATCGATCGGTTCCGGTCGATTGCCCAGGCCAGCAACAAAGGCTTCGCCGGCGCGTAAGGAAGCTTCAGCCGTCTGAAAGGCGATGTTGCGATCGAGATTGTTACCGGCCATCCGCTCTTCTACCACCGACGACTCCATGACCGAGACCCCAAGCAAGGTTAAAATAAGGAGCATCACCAAGGCGATAATTAACACCGCGCCACCCTGCTTTGCCGCGATGGGCTTAGCATCCTGGCGCTGGACCAAAACTTTAGCATTCATATCAGTTCATCCTATTGCGCAGAATAACGGTGGTTTCAAACACCTTGCGCAGTCGTCGATCGGCCATGGTTAGGGTTTTGTCATTGAAGGTTAGGGTCTGCGGCGAACTGGTCACCCCCTCGATATCGCCTTCGGCTTGGCTACCCGACACGGTCAGCACGCTGACCTTGACGGCGACTATGTCATCGATACTGGCCACCGGGACATCACGGATGTTGGCAAAATAGTCCGGCACCAAATCCCCATCCGAATCGACGCCATACTTATATTGAATATTTTCCACACTCCCGAGTAGGACTTGACGCGCGCCATTCACCGCCAACTCCAGCTCACTGTTGGCGTTGACGGTAAAGATTCGATGCTCAATTTCGTTGATGGTTGAGCGCTTGTTTTGCATCACGAAAAAGCTGTAGCGCAACCCACCGGTGGCATCGACCATCTGAATATTAGAGGTGCCCGAGCCGAGTCGAATCAGATCGGCCACCTCGCAGTTGCTGACCAAGACATAATCGCCCGTGGCAAAGCTGCCCTCATTGGATATGCCCAATGTGCTCGGTGACAAGACCCCTGCGGTGATGGTCGCGCTATTTTGATTAAGCTTGAGTAGGGCCAAGGTATCGGGGGCATCGAACGCGCTTGCCCCGCCGTCGGCACCATCGGCGCTGTTGCCAAAGGCCGCTGGTGCGGTGGTCTGAATGGCGTTGATGTCCGGCATGTTGGCGGTAAAGGACTGGATATTTTGACTGATCGCATCGAAGGTCGGCGTACAGCCATAGTTGCCGCTTTGGCGCAAATCATCGGCGATGAAATTGAGCGTAAAGCGCCCACTTTCCTGCACCCGCACCATCGACTCGGTGAGGTTAAAGGCCTGTCGGTTCGACAACACGACCTGAACAATGCCGGTAATAATAAAGCTGGCTAAGACGACGGCCACCATCAGTTCTACCAGACTTAGGCCTTGCTGCGGTGATCGGTTCATATGCGAAATTCCGTAATGCGATCGGCGATCTTATCGATATCTTTGCTGGCAATATCGGCGTCGGCGTCATTGAGCGCCTGCTGAATCTGGTCGTTGCGGTAGTCGGCCCAGCGAATACGCAGTTCAAAAATATCTCCGCTCAAACTCAGTTCGGCCTCGCCCTCGGGCAGCGCGGACTGCAATCGAGCGGTCCACTGTGCCAAAGCAGTCTTGGCCATCTCATCGGTACTGCAACTGCCTGAGACCTGCAGGCAGTTTGCTACCGTGGTCGGCACACTAGCGCTAACCTCCGTATCGTAACTGGCAAAAATACTCGCCGCATTACGCGCCTCGATCGGATTGGCCCGAATAATATCGACCAGCTCATAGGACAGTTGCGCGGCATAGGATCGGTGCAGCGCGCTCTGAGTATTGCTCAGGCCGACCGTTTGCGTGCTGGCAACACCGAGCAAACCAATGGAGAAAATAAGGATCGCGACCAGCACTTCGATCATGGTCGCGCCAGCTTGGGCCCGGGGAGCTCGAGCAAATGGCATGGGCAGTGCAGAGGCAAAACGGTTCATGGGCAGTCTCCGGTGCTGACTTGCAGCCGTCCGATGGCGTTAAGGCTTAGTGTGCGTCGATCACCCAGCGCACAGTCCGGCATGGTCAAGTCCAAACTAAAGGCCGTGGCGGCGACGACCGCGCCCTGCTCACTGAAGGTGACCGAGTCTTCATCATTCGTTTCGATCAGGCTCGCACCACTTGCGAGCGGATCCCAGACGCGCAAAACACAATCGTCAATATTGGTTTCGCACGGATTGGCATCGCTGTCGTCGTCGAAATCCCCATCCCCATTCAGATCGAGAAAGACAATCCAGCCGCTGGCCCAATTCTCGTCGCCATCGCAGCTTTGGTAATCGGTACTGGAGCAGACCGTGACGGTGGAACTGAGGTTGACCGCTTCTGACCGGGCATAGGTCAGCGCACCGCGTACCTTGCTGGTATTAGCGTCGATACGGGTGTCGCGCATCAGATTGTTAAACGACGGCGCGGCGAAGGCGGTGATGATGCCCAGAATAATCACGGTGACCATCAGCTCTAGCAAGGTAAAGCCTTGTAGCTGGCTGCGCCGCTCGATCTGTGGATGGGTCTGTTCTCTCTGGGTCGGTTGTCTCTGGGTCGGTTGTGTCAGGGTCATGGGCGTCTCACTAATAGGACTGACTATCAGTGTAGAGCGGAGTATGGCAGCGCTAGTGACCGGTCTGATAAACGGTCACTATGCTGCGATAGGCGGTGCGCTGGGACGGGGTTTTGTTGACCGGTTCCGCTTTTAGTCGGCGGGCGTCAGGCGTAACTCTTTGGGAATGGAGAAGGTAATGGTTTCTTGTACACCGGCCAACTCGATGGCCGCGTTCGCACCGAGCTGTTGCAGACCCTCAACCACCTGCTTGACCAGTATTTCCGGTGCGGAGGCGCCGGCGGTCACGCCGATGCGCTCACAGCCGTCGAACCAGGTCGGATCGAGCTGCTCAACGCTGTCGACCAGATAGGCGGTACAGCCCATCCGTTCGGCCAACTCGCGCAGTCTATTGCTGTTCGATGAGTTAGGCGAGCCGACCACGATCACTACCGAACACTCGGCCGATAGGGTCTTGACGGCATCCTGGCGATTTTGCGTGGCGTAACAAATGTCGTCCTTACGCGGGCCCTGAATATGCTGAAATTTGGCCCGTAAGGCATCGATAATCTGCGCGGTGTCGTCCATCGATAGGGTGGTCTGCGTCACATAGGCCAGCAATGCCGGATTCTGGACCTGCAGCTCGGCGACATCCTGTTCGTTCTCGACCAGGTAAATACCGCCGCCCTGCTGGCGCTGATATTGCCCCATGGTACCCTCGACTTCAGGGTGGCCACGGTGACCGATCAGAATGCACTCCATACCCTGGGCGGCAAAGCTGGTGACTTCCAAATGCACCTTGGTCACCAGCGGACAGGTCGCGTCATAAACGCGCAACCCGCGTTCGGCCGCTTCCAGTCGAACGGCTTGCGAGACGCCGTGGGCGGAAAAGATCACCCAGTTGTCGTCCGGTACCTCGTCGAGTTCATCGACAAAGATCGCCCCACGCTGTTTAAGGTCTTCAACCACAAACTTGTTGTGCACCACTTCATGGCGGACATAGAGCGGTGCGCCATGGACTTCCAAGGCACGATTGACGATATCGATAGCGCGATCCACACCGGCGCAAAAGCCGCGTGGATTGGCGAGCTTAATGTCCATCGTCGGCGACTCCGACGGCAACAATTTCAACTTCGAAGTCGAGTTCCTTGCCGGCCAGCGGATGGTTGAAATCGACGACGATCGATTCGTCCTGAATATCGGCGATCACTCCGGGCAACTCGGCACCGGCGGCATCTTTAAAGGCAATGACTGTCCCCAAACTCAGTTCACCGGACTCGGCAAATTGATCTTTTTTGTAAGTCTGTATATTGGACGGATTGAGCTGCCCGAACGCATCTTCCGTGCCCACTCGGACGGTGCGCCGATCGCCGGCTTCCAGACCGAGCAGATGGCGTTCAAAGCCGATCGGCAGATTACCGTCGCCAATGGTCAGGGTGGCCGGTTGCTGCTCGGGGGTACTGTCGACGACCTGGCCATCGACCAGTCGCAAGGTAAAATGTAGCGTGACCTTGGAGTTCTCATAGATTTTTGAC
>JBLHFL010000070.1:0-9101 GCA_047618105.1 Granulosicoccus sp. | reverse complement strand
CGTCCCCGCACACACTCGCCTACCCAATGTAAAGTCCTGGGTTTTGGGGGTGTCCAATATCCGCGGTCGGTTAATCCCGATCATCGATTTAAACAGTTTTGTTGGCTACGACAGTACGGAGCCAATCCGCAGTCGACGGATCCTGGTCATAGACTACCAGGGCCAACCCGACGGATTGGTGGTCGATGGCGTCGAAGGTATGCAGTATTTTGTCGCCGACTCCTTTAATGAGGCAGTGCCGGAATTACCGGACGAACTTAAGCCCTTTATTCTGGGACATTTTGTTAAGGATCGAAAAGTATGGTCACGCTTCAGTATGAAAACGCTGGGTGATCATGAACAGTTTCAAGAAGTGGCAGTCTAGGTCCCCTTTTATTGAAATACACCATTAGATAAACAGATGGCAGCCTGAGGCCAAACTGGAGCGAAATATGAAGCAAAGAGCCGGAAACCTTTTAACGATTTTGGGTACTAACCGACTTCTCAGCACTCTGCTGATCGGTTTGGGTTTGGTGATTGTGGCCTCCGTTGCGGTCTTTATTGAGGTCAGTGAACTGACCAAAAACGACCAGGAGTTCTTGGAAAATGCCGGTGAACTGAGAGTTTTGTCTCAGGAAATCGCCAAGAACGCCTCGGAAGCCTCGGCCGGTAAGGATGAAGCCTTTGCCTTGCTGCAGCGCGCCAGTTCGGAATTTGAGATTCGCTGGAACTATATTCTAGAAGGTGACAGGGCCAGCAAGTTGCCAGCCATCGGGTCGCATGCGCCTAGGGTCAACGTCAATGACCTAGGCAACGTCTGGTTGCAGGTCCGCGATGCCTCCAGTTTGATTGTCGCATCGCGTGAGACCATTTTGGCGCTGCACGAGACCGCCAATACCCTGGCCGAGCGCATCCCTGAATTGCAGGTTGAATACGATGGGGTGGTCGAAATCCTCTTGGAAGACGGTGCCGGTGCGACCCAGGTTGCTGTGGCCCAGCGTCAGTCCTGGTTAGCCGAGCGTATCATTCGTTCTATTAACAAGGTTTTGGTCGGCGGCGAGGGCGCGGTCATGGCGGCGGATTCCTTCGAGCGGGATGCGGTCTTGTTTGAGCGGGTGCTCGACGGTATGCGTTTCGGCAACACCAATATGGACATAGCTAAATTGGACGACCCGGAAGCTGCGGTCTCGTTGGAGCGTATCGCAACTATCTTTGATGTGGTGTCCGGCTCGGTTACGCAGATTATGGCAACGTCACCGGAGTTGTTTAGGGTGCGCGAAGCCTCGGGTAATATTTTTTCAGATTCACAAGTGCTGCTGGAACTGTCTTCGGAACTGGCCGGCGAGATTCAGGTCGCCAGCGATACCCGATTTGTCAGTCAAAGCTGGGTTGAGGTCTTGGGTCTATTAGCACTGGTGCTGATTGCTGGCGCAGTATTCGTGATTATTCGGGATACCCAAAGTGACTTGCAACAAACGGCCGAAACCAACGAACAAAACCAAAATGCAATTCTGCGCTTACTCGATGAATTGGCTGACCTAGCCGATGGCGACCTGACCACTCAGGCGACGGTAACGGAAGACTTTACTGGGGCGATCGCTGACTCGATCAACTTCGCGATCGACCAGATGCGCTCGCTGGTTTCCTCCATCAACACCACGGCTGTGCAGGTTTCCTCTGCGGCGCAAGAAACCCAGGCGACGGCCATGCATTTGGCCGAAGCCTCCGAACATCAGGCGCAAGAAATAGCCGGCGCCTCGGCGGCGGTAAACGAAATGGCCGTGTCCATCGACCAGGTGTCGGCGAATGCGGCGGAATCGGCGGCGGTAGCCGAGCGCTCGGTGGCAATCGCTAAAAAAGGCTCCGACGTGGTGCAGGCCACGATCAACGGCATGGATAATATTCGTGAGCAGATTCAGGAGACCTCAAAGCGGATCAAACGCTTGGGTGAGTCCTCACAGGAAATTGGCGACATCGTATCGTTGATCAACGATATCGCCGACCAAACCAACATTCTCGCCTTGAACGCCGCTATTCAGGCATCGATGGCCGGTGATGCCGGTCGAGGCTTTGCGGTGGTCGCCGACGAAGTACAACGCTTGGCCGAACGTTCGTCAGCGGCAACGAAACAGATTGGCGCCTTGGTCAAGACTATTCAAAACGATACCAATGAAGCCGTTATTTCGATGGAGCAAACGGTCGCCGAGGTGGTGCGCGGCGCTCGCCTGGCGCAAGACGCCGGCGTGGCGTTGGAGGAAATCGAAAGCGTTTCGAAAAACCTGGCCGACCTCATTCAGAATATTTCCAACGCAGCACGACAGCAGGCCTCCTCGGCCGGTCATATTTCCAACACGATGAACGTTATTCAGGAAATCACCTCACAAACATCAGCCGGAACCACCGCAACCGCGCGCTCCATTGGTAACCTGGCGCAACTGGCCAACGACCTACAGTCGTCCGTAGCCGGCTTTAAGCTGCCGGAAAACGATGATGATTTGGAGAACTTCACCATGCCTAGCCTCGACGAGGGCAGGGTATTGGTCGGTTAGGGCGATAACCACAGCAATAAGGTTGGGTTATGGTTAGGTTGGTTAAACAAGCGCCGGCGCTGTCGGATGTCGCCTTTGCCACTTGGCAAGACATCATCGAGGATCGCCTGGGCCTGCAATTGCCTGAGCAACGGCGCAGTTTCTTGAAAACCTGCCTTGCAATGCGGATGCGGGAGATAGGCTTCAGCGACTATTTGACCTATTTCAACTATGTCCGTAATGGCGATGCCGGTCTAATCGAATGGAATTGCCTGATCGATCGTTTAACGGTCCAGGAAACGCGTTTCTTTCGCGATCCAGAGGCCTTTGCCTTGGTGCGCGATCACCTCCAAGAGTGCCGCGATGCAACTCGTGGGCCCTTGAGTTTGTGGAGCGTGGGTTGTTCCACTGGCGAAGAAACCTACAGTTTGGCCATGTTGACGACGGAGGTGCTCGAACAGGCGGACCATCGACCACGCTTGCGGTTCGGTGTGACCGGCACCGACGTGAGTCGCACCGCATTGGCGCAGGCATACGCCGGCGTCTATGGCCGGCGCCGACTTGAATTGGTCGATGAACGGCTGGAACAACGGTATTTTGAAAAAAGTGATGACAGTTATCAGGTTGTGCAGGACGTCCGAGATAGGGTCTGTTTTGTCCGACTAAACCTTTTGGAGCTGGCGCGTTCACCACTGCGAAATCTGGATCTGATCTATTGCCAAAATGTTCTGATCTATTTTCGAAAATGGCGTAGAAAAGACATTGTTACTGAGTTGGCAGATCGATTGGCGCCCGGGGGTATGTTGGTACTCGGGCTTGGAGAGATGGGCGATTGGTCTCATCCGGCTCTGACCCGAGTTCCAAGTGAACGCGCGTTAGCTTATTTAAAACGTAAATAGACACGGGGAAATCGGCATGGCAGATCGCCGAGATTATGTGGCCCTTGAATGGGTCAAAGGTGAGATTTTCGAAACGTTAAAGCAGACTCGCTTTGCGCTTGAGGCTTTCGTTGATGCTCCGGATGATACCAATCGCCTGGAGTTCAGCTTGTCTTACATTCATCAGGTGTATGGCACATTGCAGATGGTTGAATTTAGCGGTGCAGCGCAGCTTGCCCATGAGATGGAACAGCTCAATCAAGCCATGGTAGACGCCGCCGTGCCCAGCAGCGGAGACAACCTTGCGCTGCTGATGCAAGCGATTATTCAGCTGCCAAACTATTTGGATCAACTGAAACAGGGTCAGCACGATCTGCCGATTGTGCTGCTGCCGCTGTTAAATGACTTACGTGCTGCACGGGGTGCCCCGTTACTAACAGAAACCACTCTATTTGCGCCTGATTTAAGCGCCGCTCGGCGACTCGTGGGCGAGCCAGATGTGTCTCAATTTGGCAAGCAGCAAACCACCCAGTTAGTCCGTAAGCTACGTCAGATGTATCAATTGGCGCTGTTGGGTTGGCTAAAAGGTGAAGATCTGGCCAGCAGTCTCGACTTTTTGGCCAAGGCCGTTGGTCGCGTTGCCGTCTTGACGGAGCGCGCCCCGATTGGGTCACTGTGGCAGGTTGCCGATGCCTTTGTGACCGGTCTGAAGACCGGTCACATCGACCGATCCTCGGCAACGATTCAGGTATTGCGCGACGTCGATGGCCAGCTCAAAGACTTGTCACAGGACCCAATGGGCGTGGCCCAGAGTTATCCGTCGGATCGCATCCTGAAGAATCTGTTGTTCTACATCGCCAAGATTGGGCCCTCGAACATTGATCGTATTGACCAGGTCCAACGTCGCTATCGCCTAGTCGATGCCTTGCCGCCCAGCCATGAGGTGGAGTCCCAACGAGCGCGATTGGCCGGACCGGATCGGGCCGCGGTCGACAATGTCATGACCGCTCTGCTGGAAGAGCTCGCTCGGCTTAAGGATGCGCTCGATCTGATGGTGCGCGCCCAGAGCAAGGACGCAAATCGGCTTAGTGACCTAAAGCTTCCAATCCAGCATTTGTGCGATACCCTGGCGTTAGTCGGACTGGCCAACCCGCGCCGGGTCTTGAACGAACAGTTGGCTGTTATCGCTCAGGCTGAGGGGCAGCCGGCGTTGATTAATGACGCGATGCTGATGGATATAGCCGGTGCCTTTTTGTACGTCGAAGCGACCCTGAGTGGTATCGGGGTTGACTCCGATCTCAACAGCGCATCGGATCAAACCAGGGATATTAGCGATGCCCATCGAGCGGTTTTGCGAGAGGCCCGTACCGGTATAGAGCAGGTTAAGAGCGGCGTGGTCGAGTATATCGCCGCGCACTTTGACCCGACACTTTTGGCCGATGTGCCCGCCATCCTAGGGTCCGTGCGCGGCGGCTTGGCCATAGTGCCACTGATCGATGCGGCCCAGGTGCTGACGTCGGTGCACGCCTATGTGCAGAACCGGTTAATTGCCGAAAACTATCAACCGACCTGGCAAGAGATGGACGCACTGGCCGATGCGCTGGTGGGCGTTGAATATTATCTGGAACGAATCTCCCAAGACGGACCGGACACCAACCTCGAGATTTTAGCACGCGCGGCGCACTCTCTTGCCAGCTTAGGCTTAACCGTCGGCCTGAACCCGAGTGCGCCGGATCAAGACACCGCAATTCGACCTGAGAGCCTGGCCCCAAGCGCGCCGGAAACTGAAGAGCTGGTCGCCGATAGGGAAGTTCTGACCGTGATCGATGAGTGGCAGAGCGTCGAGCCGGTCCTAGGCACGCCCGACCTTTCTGAACCCGAACCCTTGCAAGAGCTGTCTTGGGATACGGTGATCGAGCTTGACGAGGCCGAGGTAGCCGAGTTCGCGCTCGAGGACGAAGACACATATGACGTTCAGGGCGAATTCGATGAAGTTGAATTTGAACGCGATCTAACTTTGGATTCGGCCGACATTCTGCCCGAGGCGGCTGCCGCTATTGCCGAGCTCGACGCTGACAGCCCTATCACAATCGAACCGACTCCCCTGGTCGAGCCTGCAGCGCCGGATGAGACAGACGACGATGATCTGATTGATGACGAAATTCTCGAGATCTTTGTTGAGGAAGCGGAAGAGGTTCTGGCCGTCATCAATGAATTTGTCCCTCAGTATAAGGCCGACCAGAGCAATCAGGCAGCCCTAACCGAATTCCGCCGTGCCTTTCATACCCTAAAAGGCAGTGGGCGAATGGTCCGCGCGACCGTGGTCGGTGAAACGGCATGGGCTGTGGAAAATATGCTTAACCGCATGATCGACGGGTCCATCCCCTACAGTGCCGATCTGATCCGTGTGGTGGAGGAGGTGGCGGCCGCAGTGCCGGCCTTGGTCAAGGCATTTGAGACCAAGCAGCCACCCGACAGTGTCGGCGCGGATCAGTTAGCGCAACGCGCCCATGCCATCGCCAAGGGCGAATCGGTGTCCTGGGCCACTCAGAACCTATCGGCTTCCGAACTCGATCCGCCGGATGCGATCGATCCAACTTTAGCGCTGGATGCGGACGTCGCGCCATTCGAGGGCGACCCCTTTGGTATCTTGGATACCGAGTTGGAGGACCTATACGAACTTGAGGCCCTCGATGTCTCGCTTGACGCGGAGCAGAGCCCGGAGGACGCCAATGGGTCGGCACCGCGCGATGCCGACAAGCCGGACGATAATGATACCAACCTACTGCGCATCTTTAAAAATGAACTCGACTCCCATTTGGAATTTGTCGATACCTACTTAGCCGATAGTCCATTGGGTCGCAAATTGCCCGACGCCTTGCAGCGCGCCCTACACACCATGAAGGGCTCTGCGCATATGGCGAGCATGGACCCTATTGCCGAAGTGGTTACGCCGCTGGAAATGCTGGTCAAGGATATCCAAGAGCGCGGCGACTTGGCCACGCCAGTCTTTCTTGACTTGTTAAGCGCGATGGTGGTTTTGGTCAAAGAATCGGCGGGTATTCACCTGCTGGGTCAGTCTCCGGAGTCGATCGAGGACTATAGTGAACGGGTCAATGCATTACGGCGTAACTTGCTTGCGGCCCAAGACGACAGCGACGATGAGGATGTCAGTCTGCTGTCGATTTTTTTGTCCGAGAGTATGGACATCGTCATGGATGCTGAAGGGATCCTTGATAAATGGCGCCAGAGTGGTGATCCTGGCAAGGCACCGGAGACCCTGGTGCGCGAACTCGATACCTTAGCCAGTGCCGCGCTTGCGGTAGATCTCCTGCCACTGTCGCAGTTGAGCACGCAATTGCGTGCGTTGTATTTAGCGGCGGACGCTAACGCCTTTATGCTCGGTGAGAAATTTTTCACGCTAGCGCATGATGGTCATGAATCGCTAATTTCAATGATGGATCGCCTGGCAGCCGGGCAGTCAATCCGCACCGATGCACTCTTTTCAGAACGAGTGCAACAGCTCTACGAGGTGTTTGCTATGCCCTATGAGGTCATGGCCCCGCCTCGTGCAAGCGTGCAAGCCGTTGCGCCGACCGAGCCGGCCGCCGACAACGCGCCGCCGAGTCTTGAACATGTCCCGGCTCAGCGCTATGCCGTTGAGGGTGACGCCGAACTGGTGGAGATCTTCCTAGAAGAGGCCAATGATATACTGGAAAGTATTCAGCAGTCGTTGGAAGCCTGGATTAAGGATCCGCACAATACTATCGAGGTCGAGGCCCTGCAGCGCGATTTACATACTCTGAAAGGGGGCGCGCGCATGGCCGAGATACTCCCGCTCGGCGATCTGGCCCACGAACTGGAATTTCTCTATGAGGGTCTGGCGCAGGGTCAATATCAGGGCTCTTCCAGTCTGATCAGTTTGCTACAGCAGTGTCACGATCGACTGGCCACCATGGTGGGCGATATAGAGTCGAGCATGAGCTGCCTGTCCGCGCCCGACCTGGTCGCAGCCATTACCTATTTTCGCAAACACCCCGGCGCCCCGGCCCAGCCCGTGATCTTGACTCCGGTAATCGAGCAGAGCGCCGAACTCGAACCTGAACCCGAACCCGAACCCGAACGGACGCTCGTGGAACCGACCTCGCCCCCGACTGCTGCGCAGGCGATCGCCTCAGCGTTTCTGCCGGCGGATTTGGATTTTGATATATTGGAAATCTTTATCGAGGAGGCGGGCGAACTATTAAATGAATTGGAAAATTCTATCGAAGAGTGGCGCTCAGATACCCTGAATGAAGCCCATGCCGATGAGATGAAAAGGGTGCTGCACACCCTAAAGGGTGGCTCGCGTCTGGCGCGATTGAAAGACCTGGGCGATAAGAGTCACGATTTCGAGAGTCATATTACCCGCACCCAACAACAAAAGGCCCCGTTGGACGACGCCTTTTTTATCGGCATCTTGGCTCGTCAAGATGAGATGGTACGTAACATCGATCAGTTGCAGACACTTATCGATCAGCAGGAAAACGACGGCGGGGGCGGTTTTGGACCCAGCGTCATCCAGATGGCGTCCGCGCAGAATGACCATGAGGAAGCCGCTTCCGATTCAGCCCCAGCAGCGGCCAGCCCGGACGAGGAACCCGTTTCGGCCCAGGTTTTACCGTTCAAAGTCAATGCGCCGGCCACCTCAAAAGTTGCGCAAGATGGCCTAGCGGCGCGGCGTGTCCAGCCGCAAGAGACGGTCAAGGTGGCCGCCAATCTACTCGAAGGTCTGGTCAATTTGGCCGGTGAGACGTCGATTTCTCGGGCTCGGCTGGAGCAGGAAGTCAGCGACTTCTCCTATACCCTGGTCGACATGGATCAAACCATCGATCGACTGCGTGACCATGTCCGCCGGCTCGATATGGAAACCGAAGCGCAGATAGTGTTTCGTCAAGAACGCGCCGAAGAAACCAACTATGAAGATTTCGATCCGTTGGAGATGGACCGCTATTCGCAAATTCAGCAATTGTCCCGGTCGCTGATGGAAGCTACCTATGACCTGCAGGATATTAAAACCACCCTGACCGATAAGACGCGTGACGCCGAGACCATTCTGTTGCAACAGAGCCGCATTAATACCGAATTACAAGAAGGCCTGATGCGCACCCGCATGGTGCCGTTTAATCGGCTGGTCCCTCGGTTACGGCGTATCGTCCGACAGGTGGCTGGCGATCTCGCCAAGGATGTCGATTTTATCGTCGGCAACGCCGAAGGTGAGGTCGACCGGACCGTCTTGGAACGGATGATTGCACCGCTCGAACACCTGTTGCGCAATGCTGTAGACCACGGTATCGAACACCCGGAAGACCGGCTCGCGGTCAATAAACCCCGCCTGGGCAAGGTGCGTTTGGAACTCTCTCGTGAAGGTAGTGATATCGTCTTGAGTCTTGAAGACGACGGCCAGGGTATCGACGTTGAACGCATTCGAGCCAAGGCGATCGAGCGGGGTTTGATGAAGGCCGAATCGGATTTGAACGAAGCCGAAATCATGCAGTTTATTTTGGAGGCCGGTTTTAGTACCGCTGACAAGGTGACCCAAATATCCGGCCGTGGCGTCGGCATGGATGTGGTCAACTCGGAGGTTAAACAACTGGGGGGCTCGATCTTTATCGATTCCCAATTGGGCCGGGGCACCGCATTTATCATCCGACTGCCCTTTACCGTATCGGTCAAC
>JBLHFL010000069.1:0-9133 GCA_047618105.1 Granulosicoccus sp. | reverse complement strand
CGACTGGTCCCTGGTCGGTCAGCACCTGCTGTCGGTCGCGATCGATGCCCGTCACCTGGGTCTGCACCAGAACCTGCAGATCGTACTGGGCGGCCATCTTAGCCGCCGGTGACAGAATCAGCTGCTCGGGTGACTTGCCCACGGCGAGGGCATTGGACAGCATGGGCTTGCTATAGGAGTCGCCATTGTCCCGCGTGATCAGCGTGATCCGGGCGAGCGGGTCCTTTTTGCGTACTTCCCGGGCCAGGGTATAACCTGCCATACCGGTGCCAATTATTACCAGATTCATAAAGGTTCCTACTAGAGTTCGACCATTTCGAAGTCTTCTTTCGCCACGCCACATTCTGGGCAGGCCCAATCGTCAGGGATGTCGGCCCAGCGCGTGCCGGCGGCCAACCCTTCCTCGGGTAGGCCTAAGGCTTCGTCATAGATAAAACCGCAGACGATACATTCAAACTTTTTAAAATCACTCATAGTGCTGTTCTCCAATGGGGTTCGGGCTAGCTCATCTTGATTGGCTAGGGTTAAGGATTGGACTTTAGGTTGTCCAAGGTAGCTTGATAATGTTGAGCATGACGCTGCTCGACCTTGGCCAGGGCCGCAAAACGCTTTTCCGCCTTTAGCAGCAGCAGTCGGCTGAATAATTCAGCGTGCTCTTTTGACTCCTCAATCTGCTCATCCATTTCGTTCACGGCCGCTTGGTTGCCTTCGAGCATGGCGGTATTACGGAATTCCGGATACATGGTGGTGTATTCGTAGGTTTCCCCATCGATGGCCAGTTGCAACATGGTTTCGACGCTCAAGCTGTCGGGTGGAAATAATAGCTCTAAATGACCGTGAGCATGCTTCGTTTCTTGCTCAGCGGTGGCCTCAAATATCTGTGCCACATTCTCCGCACCCAGGCGACGGGCATGCTTGGCAAAATAAAGATATTTACGGTTGGCCATGCTTTCGCCGGCAAAGGCGGCTTCTAGGTTTTTAATGGTTTGGCTCATAATCTGTTCCTCAATTGGTTAGGGAACAGATCTTACCTAGGTTATTTAATCGATTATAACGAATAAAATTAATATTATATATTCAAAAAAACACTTAAATTAAACAGCTTTCGCAGGCGCGACCTAATTTTGTAAAAGCCAGGCGATTTAAGCCGTAAATGGCTTCGACATTGGTCAGCAACTTATGCAGAATAAGCTTCCTAATTTATAGCTGGACCCGCCGTGCCGCTTACGCCTGAAGAAATCGAACAGTTTCATACTCGGGGTTACCTGATACTCAACGCGACCGAGCGCGGCTTTACCGATGCGGCCCAATTGGCCCGTATGCAGCATGCGGCCGAACAGCAGTTGGTCGAAGCCCAACAACCCCTGGAACTGGAAACCACTACCGGCTATCCCGGCGCACCAGACTCTACCCAGGCGTTGGGCGGCAACACGGTGCGGCGGCTGTTAGGTGCGCACGGCCGGCACCGGAGCTGGCAAGCATGGGCTACCAATAAGTCCGTGGTCGAGAGTCTGGCGGCCCTGTTCGGCGATGCCCGAGTGGTGCTCAACCGAATACACCACAATTGCCTAATGACCAAAAATCCTCGTTTTAGCAGTGCTACGGGTTGGCATCAGGACATTCGTTATTGGGCGTTCGACTTGCCTGAGTTGATCAGTGTCTGGCTGGCGCTCGGCAACGAGAGCGGCGACAATGGCGGACTCAGGGTGGTGCCGGGCAGTCATCGACTGGCTCTAGCGAGCGAGCGTTTTGACCAACAGCTGTTTTTGGACCCCGACCGCGCTGACAATGCACCGCTGCTGGCACAGGCGGTCGATCTGACCTTGGCCGCCGGTGAGGTGCTGTTTTTTCACTGCAAACTGCTGCACAGCGCGGCCCCAAACCACAGTACCCAAACCAAATATGCGTTGGTCTTTACCTATCACGATGGCCGCAATGGTCCGATACCCGGCAGCCGATCAGCGGCTCTATCGGGCATTACCTTGGCCGGCTGAGCAGCGTGCAGAGGCGATCAAAAACCGGCTATTGCTTTAGGGCAATACGCCCGGCCTTGACCACCTGAGGTCGTATTCGGACCGAACCAGAAAGAATATAGAGGTCGCCGTTGGTACCCACCAGCTGGACGGGCACAAAGGCCGCTTTGGCAATTGCGGCGTTGGCGTGCAGATGCTCGGCTTCACCGTGCACTGGGATGGCAATCGTCGGCTGAACCCAGCGGTACAGTTCGGCAACCTCATCGGCACAGGGGTGGCCGGAGGCATGGATCGGTTTGGCCGCGGCCTTGGCGACCGCTATGTGCACCTGCTTGCGTTCCAACGCGGCAATCAGTCGGGCGACACTGAGCTCATTGCCCGGAATGACAATTGAACTGAAGATCACCGTATCGCCGGCGTCCAACTCGCAGGCGTAATGGCTGTTGTTGGCGAGCCGATTCAACGCTGTGCGCGGTTCACCCTGACTGCCGGTGGCGACCAACAGGACCTCAGACTTGGGCAGATAGGCCAGATGGCTGGCTTCGATCAGGCGCAGATCCTTGGGCCAGACATCGGTCGCCTGGGCGGTACTGACCATATTCTGCAAGGACCGGCCGAGCAAGGCCATATAGCGTCCGGTTTGTTGCGCAATTTTCGCCAAGGTAATAAGCCGCGCGATATTGCTGCCAAAACAGCCCACCACAACACGGCCCTCGGCGGCCTCAATCAACTCATACAGCCCGTCATAGAGCTCCCCCTCCGAGAGCGAGCGGCCGGGTCGATTGGCGTTGGTGGAATCGCACACCATGGCGGTGATGTTCTCGTGCGCCAATTCCTGAAACGGCAACGGATCGAAGGGCTCGCCCACCACCGGCTGATAGTCGATCTTCCAATCGGCGGTGTGGAACACATTGCCGGCATCGGTGCGAATCACTAGAGAATGCGGCTCGGGCAGGGAGTGCGTTAGAGGCAACCATTCGACATTGAACGGGCCAATATCGATGCGCGCGCGCGACTCTACTTCGATAATGGGCACCTTGCCCGCGAGGCCGACCTGCGCCAGCTTGCGGCGCAAAAATTCAGCGGTGAAGGCGGTGGTATAGACCGGGCAGCGGAACCGACGCCAAAGTTGCGGCACCGCCCCGAGGTGGTCTTCATGCGCGTGGGTGATCACGATGCCGACCAAATCCTCGTGCCGATCGGCAATAAAACTCGGATCGGCGCTGACCACCTCATGCAAGGTCTTGCTGTCTGGGGTCAGGCTGGCATTAAAGGTCACGCCGCAATCGACCATCAGCCATTTGCCGGCATGACCGTACAGATTGAGGTTCATACCGATTTCACCGGTACCGCCTAAGGGCAGAAACCAGAGGTCGTCTTCGCTGGGGCTTAGAGTGGAGATGGCGATCGTTCCTTTTTAACAAACCAAATACTCGGTCGCGCGACCGATCTACCAGGATGATACGATGAGACGGGCGTTACCGCGACCTTTTCAGCCGTTGAATTTTGGCCGCACCGTTGCCAAAATTCGTATATATGTGCTACCCAACCGGCCTGAGCGGCGGACTGGGTGCATCCGGGCACTCCCACCTTTACAGGCTCACGACACAGGCATGGCGTGATCGATGCCACCTGGTCAGTAGATCGGAGCCACTGACCGACGTGCCAGCGTCAGTTCCGAAAATGACTAGTCTATTTTCGAAAAGCCCTTACACTGGGTTTCTATACTCCTGTTTGCAGGCCAAGGTATGACTGAGCGCATCGAATTGACTCCCGGCCAATGTCAACGTGCCCGAGCGGCCCGTGATGGCCGATTCGATGGCCGATTCGATGGCCGCTTCTTTGTCGCTGCCGACCTCTCGCCGTGGGGCAGCTACACCACCTTTCAATGTTGGAATGCAGCCTTATGACGGACTATCAAACTGTTTATCAACGCATCGACAGCCCTCTCGGCCCGATCACGCTGAGCGCGAATGACCTGGGCCTGCTCGGCGTCTGGTTTACGCGTCAGACCAGCCAACCGGCCGATCTGGGGCGGCCGTCAGCCGACCATGCCATGATTCGCTGGGCCCGCGGCGAACTGGCCGACTACTTTGCCGGCTCGGGGCGCAGCTTCAGCGTCCCGCTGGCCCCCTCGGGCACGCCGTTTCAACTGCAGGTCTGGCAGGCCCTAGGCACTATTCCCTATGGCCAAACCTGGAGCTATGGGGATCTCGCCGAGGCAATCGGCCGGCCCACGGCGGCGCGTGCCGTGGGCATGGCCAATGGCAAAAACCCGCTCTCGATCCTGGTGCCATGCCACCGAGTGATCGGCAAAAGTGGTCAATTGACCGGCTATGCCGGCGGCCTTGAGCGCAAGGCTTGGTTGCTCGACCATGAGGCAAACAGACCCCATAAGGCCCCAGTCCGCAGGGACTGAATCGGGGCATAAACGGTTCCCATAGCGCTACTCGACGGCACAACCGGGCCGAGTCCCTGCGGCCGAAGTCCTGGCATGCGCGAGTTCATCGGGCTGATTATCACGCCTTAACTGGAGCTTATGGCGCCGTTTCGGGTAGACTGTGCCCGCCTATTCGGAACAGCTCTGGCGTGCCGGCCGGATTCGTCACCCAATTTGCCCATCACCCACACGGGCCGAGGGCAAACGATTGGTAATAATCGACCAGTAACATTGCCTTGGCCCATGCTCGGCTGCGATAATTCCACCCACCGGAAGACCCTACATAGGGCGCCAGACTATCGACCACCGAACGTCCCTGACTGCTAAGGATCAACATGTTGCTCAACCTGTTAAAAGATTCACTCAATTTTTATCGGCGTAACTTTGTTTTTCTGGCGATGATTGTCCTACCCTTTTCCATCTTCGTGGGTGTCTTTGAACTGCTCTTTGATCAGCAGGAGCTACCCGATACCAGCCTACTAACAAATCCGTCAACGCCCTTTTTATTGTCCTTGTTGATCTACCCTATTTCCCAAGGCGCGCTGGTCCTGGCGATTGCCGCTTCAGTTGAAGGCCAATACCCCTCCTTGCCGTCACTCTGGAAGCAGGGTTTGCGACTCTGGTTCCCGGTGGCGGCGGTTAACTTTCTCTATGCTGCGGCGATCCTCGGTGGGCTCTTTATGCTGGTCATTCCGGGTCTAATCTTTATGGTGCGCTTTATGTTTGCGGAGTACGCGGTGGTGCTCAACAAACAGCATCCATTGGATGCC
Source organism: Granulosicoccus sp. (assembly GCA_047618105.1). Lineage (GTDB taxonomy): Bacteria > Pseudomonadota > Gammaproteobacteria > Pseudomonadales > Natronospirillaceae > Reinekea. The sequence goes on along the minus strand of JBLHFL010000069.1, from coordinate 3,950 downwards.
ATGCGCACCAGCTGGACGCTCAGTGCCGGGTATTTCAGGCTGATACTGGGTGGGTTTTTGGTTATTACGGCGCTGATTTATTTTCCGGCGCTGATGCTCACCAATCTGCTCAATGAACTGGAGATTGCACCTTTTTTCAGCGAGTTTTTGCCGTCGCAACTGTTCAGTGTGTTGGGGACCTTTTACGCCGTGTTTGTCTTTCGAGTCTTTCATCAGGCGCAGAATGACGTTAAGGCAACGCCAGACGCCTAATCAGCACGGCGCTATAAAGCAGGCCCATCCTAGTGATGGGCGTTCAATGCGGACAACCTAGTCCTCGTCGTCATCGGCTCCGGTGACTCGAGCAATGCGCTCCCGCTCTTCTTGTTCTTCCTGAATCACGGCTTTAATTTCTTCCAGCACAGAATCGACATTGGCATTCTCGTCGTTGCCTTCGAACAGGCCGGTCAATTCATAGTCGACGGTTAACTCACCCGCGGCAAACAGCTCCCAAATCTCTTCGGCGTATCGGGTCGTGGCCAGTTCGGGCGCGAAATGGGCATAGTACTGAGTCATCTTATTCACATCACGGGCAAACATCGCTTGGGCATTGTTATTGGCCGCGGCATAGACAGCCTGCGGTAGGTCGATAACGACTGGCCCATAAGCGTCGAGCAGAACATTAAATTCTGACAAGTCACCGTGTACCAGGCCGGCACACAACATCAGCTTAATGTAATGCATCATCAGATAGTGATCTTCTAAGGCCTGCTCTTCGGTTAACACCACATCATCGAGGCGCGGTGCCACATCGCCCTGATCATCGGTTATTAACTCCATCAACAGCACGCCATCGATACAGCCATAGGTTTCCGGGACTCGAACGCCAGCGGCCTTTAGCTGCGCAAGGGCGTCCACTTCGGCATTCTGCCAGATTTCTTCCTGCTGCTTGCGTCCGAAGGTCGAGCGTTTTTCCATTGCCCGTGCCCGACGACCGCTGCGCACAGCTCGGCCCTCCTGGTATTGTGCGGCCTTCTTAAAACTGCGCTTGGCGGCGTCTTTATAGACCTTGGCACAGCGGACATGGTCACCACAGCGGACGATGAAGATATCCGCTTCTTTTCCGCTCATCAGGCGGCTGATCACTTCGTTGATTAATCCATCGTCGACGAGAGGTTGTAGGCGTGCAGGAACTTTCATGGCAACCTTTAAAGTAGGGTGAACAACTCGGCTCGACCGTCCGATGTTGGCATCGGCCGAAAAATGACGACCATTCTAACACTTATGTGGGGTGTATATTCAATGACTCGATACAGACACTCGCATTATCGCCTCAGGGCCATGGCGAGCGCCCTGGCAGCGGGGCGAGCATTGAGAAAGGGCTGGCCGGATTTTTAGCCAACCGAGACATCTGCCGCGCCGCTTTACTCGATTGACAAAACCGAACGGTCATCGCCCCGGCTGACCATCAACTGCCTGCTACTGACCTATGACATTGGTATCTTTTTTGGTCTTTTTCGCCGCTTTCTTTTCTTTTGCGCTCAATAACGGCTTCTTTTTGTTCTCTTTGGTACTGTGTTGTTCTTTACTCATGACGGTTTCTCCAGGAGACGAGTGACACTGACGATCAAACTCGGTAACGGGTCTGATCAGCAGGCATGCGGCGGTAAGCATTGTAAACGCCGCTTGCTAGTGAATTATGGCCCTAACGGCTACGAAGTAAAGACTGTTCTGGGGCCGCTGCGTCGGTATGGCCCTGCTCGGGCGCCCAGGTCACCATCCGGATCGGCGGCTCATTGAGCAGCCTAGAGATACCGACTGCGAATATGGGCCAAAAAATGCGCCGAATTAAGCGTTTCACCGGTCGCCTGAACCATCAGGTCGTCATAACTCAGGGACCGACCCTGGTGCCAGATATTGTCCGATAACCAACTGAAGACGGGTTCCAAATTGAGCTCGGCAATCAGCTCCGGCGCCTTCGGCATGTGTTTGAGCAGGGCGGCGTGCAATTGGGCCGCGTTCATCGCCCCCAGGGTATAGGACGGGAAATAACCGATGGCGCCGGCCGGCCAGTGAATATCCTGCATCGGCCCATCACGATAGTTACCCTCGGTCTTCAAGCCCAGATAGCCGTGCATCGCCTCATTCCAGCGTCCCGGGATGTCCTTGACCTGGGCCGTCCCGGCAATCAGGTCGCGTTCAAGCTCATAACGGAGGATCACATGCAGGGGGTAGGTGACCTCGTCGGCATTGACCCGAATCAAACCCGGTTCGACATGGGTATAGAGCCGACGCATGTTGTCGGCCGCAAAGGCGGGATCCGCGCCCAGATATTGCCTGACTCGCGGCGCGATGGCATCGATAAAGACTTGCGAGCGGCCGAGCTGCATTTCAAAAAACAGGCTCTGGCTCTCGTGCACGCCCATGCCCATACTGCCCCCAACCGGCTGATGGCGCCAAGCTTCGGGCAAGCCGGCTTCGTAACGGGCGTGACCGGTTTCATGAATAATGGCCATCAGGCCTTCGATGACATTATCTTCATCATAGCGGGCGGTGACTCGGCTGTCCTCACTAACCCCACCGCTAAAGGGATGACCCGTTTCATCGAGGCGTCCGGCCTCGAAATCAAAACCCAAGACCCTCATCAATTCGCGCGCCAACTCGATTTGCTTAGCCTTGGCAACCGGCTGTGACTGGCGAATCAGCGTTGGCTGGCTGCTTTGTCGCGCGCGGATCTGTTCAAGTAGACTCGGCAATTCCGTTTTCAACTGGGCGAACAGCGGATCGATCCGTTTCATCCGAGTGCCGGGATCGAAGATATCCAGCAGGGCATCGTAGTCGCTCTGGTAACCTCGCTCATCCTGCAGGGCGGCGCGTAATGCCTGAGCCTTTTCTTTGGCCAGATCAAAAACGGTCTGCAATAGGGGTTCGAAGTCGCGCCAGTTATTGTCACGGCGCATCTGCCGCCAGGCATGCTCACACTCATTAGTGGCCATGGCTTCGGCGGCGACCAAATCTTTCGGGATAGCGCAGGCACGCTGCCAATCGAGGCGCATCTCGCGCAGATTGGCACGTTGCCAGTCGGCGAGCAGATCTTGCCGATCGTTGGCCGCGGCAAAGGCCTCCACCAAGGCCGGTGCCTGCAATATTTCCGCACTCATCACAGACAGTTCGGCCAACGCCAAGCCACGTGCCTGATTGGCCTTAGGCGGCATCATAACTTGCTGATCCCAACCTAACAGGGCATTGGCATGGCCCAACTGCGCCAGCCGGTAAAAGGTCTTGCTCAGTAGTTCGTAACTCATATGGGATCACCCTCGATTGGCAAATAGCTCAGAATGCGGCGTAAAAGTCGTACGCTAGTCGATCGAATCTTGTAGTTGTCGACTAATTTGGCCAGTATATCGGCAAATTCGACCTTTGGTACACCCAACCCATGCAGCTCATCGATGTCAGCGTCACGATTCAGAACCAGACCATTCTCGACCGAATCAATTGGCATGTGCCGGCCGGTCAATCGTGGGTTGTGCTGGGCACCAATGCCAGCGGCAAAAGCACCCTGGCGCGCCTGTTGACCGGCGAAATACATTGCTCACAGGGCCGCCTCGACGACCCGATTGCCGGCACGGCCTGGGTCTCGCTGGAATCGCAGCAAGAACTCTATGAACGGGAGCTCTATCGGGATGACACCGACTTTCTCGACCATATCGATGACGGCACACCGGTCAGCGCTCTATTAACGGAAATTGCGCCCTGGTCAGGGCAGCACGATCGTCTGGTTGCGTTGCTCAAGCTGACGCCCCTACTTCAGCGCGGTTATCGGGTGCTCAGTGCCGGAGAGGGCCGCCGCGTCATGCTCGCCCGTGCCCTGCTGGCGCAACCGGCACTGCTAATTTTGGATGAGCCATTCGAAGGGCTGGATCAAGCCAGTCGCTTGGATTTACACCGGGTGCTGGCCGAGCTTATCCAAC
>JBLHFL010000068.1:0-9189 GCA_047618105.1 Granulosicoccus sp. | reverse complement strand
AGGCTATCGACACCGACAGCAACGATGGCCGGGGCGTAACCAGCGACTTTGCCTTTAGCGAGAGCGATGGGGCCGACTACTGCTTCGCTCGGCCGAGCACCCTGGTGGTGGAAAACTAGCGCCTCTGGGCTTAACAGACCACAACATTGACCGCGAGGCCGCCTTGAGCGGTCTCCTTGTATTTGCTGGTCATATCTTCGCCGGTTTGGCGCATCGTTTCGATACACTCATCCAGTGACACACAGTGATCGCCCGGCTCGCTCAGGGCCATTCGGGCCGCTTGCATGGCCTTTACCGCGCCGAAGGCATTGCGTTCGATGCACGGCACCTGAACCAACCCAGCAACCGGGTCGCAGGTCATGCCCAGGTGGTGTTCCATGGCAATTTCAGCGGCGTGTTCAACCTGTTCCGGGGTGCCACCCAAGACGGCTGCCATACCGGCTGCGGCCATCGAACTGGCGACGCCGATCTCACCTTGGCAGCCCATCTCGGCCGCCGAGATCGAGGCATTGCGTTTGTACAGCCAACCGATGCCGGCACAGGTCAGTAAAAAGGTTTGCAACCAGTTGGCCGGCAGATCCTCACGATGGTATTTCAGATAGCCCATGACCGCCGGAATCACCCCGGCGGATCCATTGGTGGGGGCCGTCACCACGCGGCCACCGGCGGCATTCTCCTCGTTCACCGCAAGGGCATAGACGGTAACCCAATCGATGGCGCTCAGATCATCATTTGGCCGCTGGCGCAGCGCCTGCGCCATGCGACTGGCGCGCCGCGGTACATTAATTCCGCCGGGTAAGGCCCCCTCCAGGCTCATGCCTCGCTCCATGCAGCGCAACATGGTCAGACTGATCGAATCAACCCAAGCCTGAAGTGACGCCTGAGTAGCGAATAAGGCCACCTCATTGTCCGTAATGACCTCGGCAATGCTTAGGTGGTGCTCGGCGCACTGGTGCAGCAGCTCATCGCCGTTGCGGAACGGATAGGGTCGGGGATCGGGGAATTCCTGCAATAGATCGCGCTGCGCAGAGTTTTTCGCCAGTTCATTGGCAATGGCGCCGCCACCAACCGAATACCAAGTTTCGGCCAGCAGTTCGATGCCTGCGACATCCAACGCACTGAAGCGCATGCCGTTGGGATGTTCGGGTAAAAAAATATCGCCCATAAAGCGGATGCTGTCACTGACGTTAAACGGTATCGGGCGCTGCCCGGCTATCAGCAGTTCGCTCTTGAGCTGCGTTGCTCGGAACATCTGCTCAGCCAAGTCCGGTTCGATGGTGGCCGCATCCAGGCCCTGCAGGCCAAGAATAATGGCCTTGTCGGTGCTATGACCGATGCCGGTTAGGGCCAGTGAGCCATAGAGATTGACCCGTATATGCGCCACCCTGGCGAGAAAATTCTGCTGCGTCAGACTGTCGACAAAGCGGCCGGCGGCCCGCATGGGCCCCAGGGTATGAGACGAGGATGGGCCAATACCCACTTTAAACAGATCGAGTACGGAAAAGGGTTGCACAGAGTCACCAGTTTATTGTTTTTAGAGTGTTTGCACCCTCTCGCAAGCTTGGCGAAATGGCAACTTTTAGGCCAAAATAAGCGGCGTCAGCGCTGGCCTAAATGATTTACACAGGCTTTTATAAGCCTTCAGGCCTGTTCAGTATAAAAATCCCACGGTACACTGCGCCTCACCTTTCGACACACTATCTAACACACCTGGAGATACAACAATGGGTACAGTTACCTGCTTCGGCGAAGCCCTGATCGATTTTTTAAACACCGGCGCCAAACAGGAAGGACCCATTCGAATCCCCGAATTCCGTCAATTTCCAGGTGGCGCACCGGCCAATGTGGCCGTCGCAATCAGCAAGCTCGGCGGCGAAGCGGCGTTTGCCGGCCAGGTGGGTAACGATACCTTTGGCCTATTTATTAAACAGGCATTGGAAGATTACCAGGTCGACACCACGAATCTGGTCTTGCACCCGAGTGCCAAAACGGCATTGGCCTTTGTCTTTCTCGATGACCAGGGTGAGCGGTCGTTTGAGTTTTTCCGCACCAACACCGCCGACCTGCTGCTCACCCCGCTCGATGTGAAAGACCGCTGGTTCATCGATACCGATATCTTCCATTTCTGTTCCAATACCCTGACCGACACGGCGATTGCCGAGACCACTCGCGTGGCCATCACCAAGGCCCGTCATCAAGGCTGTTTGGTCAGTTTTGACGTTAATTTGCGCCACAATTTATGGCCCAATGGCCAAGCCGACATAAAGGCGGTTACCGACTGCTTTAGCCAGGTCGATCTGATCAAAGTGTCCAAGGATGAACTCGATTATCTCGAGCCGGCCGGCGAAAAAGCCTTCATACAGGCGGCCATCGCGCAAGGCGTTAAAACCGTCTTGATCACCGATGGCGGCAATACCATCAAGGTTCTGGCCAAGGGCGTATATTCTGAAATCACCCCGCCGCAGACCACCGTCGTCGATACCACGGCCGCTGGTGATGCCTTTACCGGTGGGTTTCTCTTTGCCTTGAGCGAGCAGAGTGATATCCGCAAGACCCTGGGCGATCAGGAGAAGCTCGAAGAGTTAGTGCTCTTTGCCAGTAAATGCGGAGCCTTTACCGTGGCCCGTCAGGGCGCCTTTACGGCCTTGCCCACGCTCGATGATCTAGCACCAGAAGACTGACCAACATCTCGCTCTCGATCGGGCACGGTGTCTTGTCGAGGGCTTAAAAAATTCGGAGTACACCCCATGTCGCAAGCACCCAAGTTCCGCAGTGCAGCATTTTTAACGGCCCATATCCAAACCATCCTCGATTTTTATCAGCCAAATGTAAAAGATAGCATGGGCGGGTTTCAGCAGAACTTTCTCGATTCCGGGGTCGCCTTTGACGGTGACAAAAAGCATCTGGTCAGTTCCTGCCGGATGATCTTTAACTATATCAAGGCTGACGGTCTATTTGACCGCGCCGAATACCAGCATCTCTGGCACCACGGACTGGACTATCTGCGCGCCACCCATTGGCAGAATGATCGACAAGGCTATAGCTGGACCTTAGATAAGAACGGGCCTACCGACGAGACCAACCAATGTTATGGCCTGGCCTTTGTCTTGCTGGCGTTTGCCACGGTCTTAAAGGCTGGGGATGAGAGCGCCCGGGCCGATGTCTATCACACCTGGTCGCTGTTAGAGCAACATTTCTGGCAGGCCGATATAGGTCTCTATGCCGATGAGATTTCCGCCGATTGGCAGACGGTGTCCAGTTATCGTGGTCAGAACGCCAACATGCACTGCTGTGAAGCCCTGATCCTGGCCTATGAGGCGACCTTGGATGAGCAGTTTTTGGATCGGGCCTATCAGTTGGCCCACAAGATCGCCGTCGAACAGGCGGGTAAGTCCGATGGCCTGATCTGGGAACACTTTAACGCCGATCTGTCGATCGATTGGGATTACAACCGGGATGACGCCAAGAACCTCTATCGACCATGGGGGTTTCAGCCCGGTCACCAAACCGAATGGACCAAGCTCTTGTTGATGGTTCACAAACACCGGCCCGAAGCTTGGCTGCTGGCGCGCGCACAAGAGTTGTTCGATCGGGCCTGGGCAATAGCCTGGGACGAGCAAAACGGTGGCCTCTTTTATGGCTTCGACCTTGACGGCGCAATCTGTGATGACGATAAGTATTTTTGGGTCCAGGCGGAAAGTTTCGCCGCGGCCGCCCTGTTGGCGAAGGCCACCGGTGACGAAAAATACTGGCGTTGTTACGATCAACTGTGGCAATACAGCTGGGCGCACTTTATCGATCATCAGCACGGCGCTTGGTATCGGGTACTCAATGCCGACAACAGTAAGCAGAGCGACATCAAGAGTGCCGCCGGGGCCAAGTGTGATTACCACACCTTAGGTGCCTGCGAACTGATACTGCGCGAAGTATTCCAAGACTGAACCAGAGGACAGGAGGCCAGAGCATGACCGATGATCTACAGATTCTGATCGATCACCGAGCCCATGCGAAGCGCCGGGAAAAGGTGTTGCTGGCCCTGCGCGCATACAATGACGGGCAATCGTCTTGGCACAAAGAAATGCGTTCCAAAGGTGGGCGACCGCTCGACGTCTATGCGCTCGACCAGAACAAGCAGATTATCGCCGGTCTGGTTGGGGAGACCTTTTGGGGCTGGCTATCGATCGATTACCTCTGGGTCACCGAGGCGCACCGTCACAATGGTCTGGGCAGCCTGTTGTTGCTCGAGGCCGAGACGGTGGCCATCGCGCGCAAATGCCAATGGGCTAAGGTGACGACCTTCAGTTTTCAGGCACCGACCTTCTACCAGAACTTGGGTTACCAGGTGAGCGGCCAGCTCGACAACTACCCTCCCGGACACACCCTCTATTGGCTCAAAAAAACCCTTCCCGAAGCCACACTGCCACACTCGGCTTAGCAGGCTGCGCAGCCATTTATCGACTAGGCTTAATGGTATGCGCGTAAGCGGACCGAAATCGCTATACTGGGTAACAGTGTCCGACAATAGGCCCTTCAATTAACCGGGTTGGCCTGCCCACGCCACTCTTTAGGACTTCCGCATGAAAATATTGGTACGTAATTTAAGCAAGGTCACCACCGAGGCAACGCTGCAAGGCATGTTCGAAGCCTTTGGTCAGGTACAGTATTGCACCCTTATCAATGATGTTAAGACCGGCCAGCACAAGGGCTTTGGTTTTGTTGAAATGCCCAAGGCTATCGATGCCAAGAAGGCCATCCATGAACTCAATAATGCCCAGGTGGACGGTCGAGCGATTCGCGTTAAACGCGCCATCGACAAGCCGGTTGACGCACCTGAGGCGCCTCCGGCCGATGAGTAAGGACCCGTTAGAAGGCATTAGCCTGAAAACCATAGTGACGCTACTAGAGGCCCGCTATGGTTTCGAAGAATTGGGGCAACGAATCAATATCCGCTGCTTTACCGATGACCCCAGTATTGCATCGAGCCTTAAGTTCCTGCGCAAAACGCCTTGGGCGCGCACCAAGGTCGAAGAGCTCTATATTGCCAGCCTAGATCAAGCCTAGGCTCGATCGGGCTTTTAGGCGGGGCAACTGAAATCGCTGGCCATCCGATACAACAGCTCTATTGCGCGCAGATGCTCTGCCGACCCCGGCGCCCAGCGTTCCCCGCCGGAGTGCACCAATACCCCGCCGATGGCCTGTGGCCAAGCATCGAACTGGGCCGCGACGTGGGCGACGAAATATCGCTCTGATGCAGCGCGAATTTTGTCCCAACGTTTAAGCGCCGCAAACGAGCTGTTGTCCGGTTGCTGGGTATGGCAACCGGTACAGCTGTTGAAGCTGCTCTGTACCTGATTGGCAAAAAAATTCTCATTGAGCCCAGAACACTGGTTGCCGATGTCCACGCTGAGTTCAGTGCTGTCACGTTGTCCGTCCTTGGTAATGGTTAATTCGACAACATTGGCGCCGGCCTGGGCAAAGGTCAGGTAGGTTTGGCGGATATTATCGTTGCTGGTGAGGCCTGAGAACGGGCCGGCCACGATAGCCTCGGTCGGCATATTGCCACTTTCGAGTAACTCGCCATTGAGGCGCAGTTCGTATTGAGACCCTACGACGGCGCGCATCTGGACCCGAGCGGCAACCGGGAAGTCGCCATTGGGTGTGGTGCCGGCGGTAACGTTCAAGGAGGTGATGAGCACACCACCCGTTGGGTTGGTTTGACTGGCGCCGCTGGCAACAGCCTGCGACGCCTCCTGAGGTGGCTCGAGCAATAGATTGCAGCCCACCAATAGCCAGGGCATCAGCCAACTCAAGATCGCTTTCTTCATGCCCCGCGCCCCTCCGACCGATTCAAAAACAACAGGATGGCAGTGGAGCGGGATCAATTCTGAGTGCAAGCGCACAGTTCTGAAGACCAAACTGCCGCCTTGCCAGCGCGCGCCATTAATGAATCGCGGTCAGCCAGGGACCCGGAGCATTAGGGCTTGGCAAGCAATTGGCCTAGCCGGTAATGCCGGGCGGAACTTCTTTGGGGATGATCGAGCGCCGCTCGTAGCTGAGATAAACACCGACGAAGACCACGCAAATAGCGATCCACTGGATCAGCGTCAATCGTTCGCCTAGGATCAACATGGAAAATAACAGCGTAAAGACCGGTAGCAGATTGGCATAGCCGGCCGCCGTCGAAGCCTTTACAAAGCCTAGGGAGAAGTTATACAGACCATAGGCGCCTAAGGTAACCACCAGGCCGAGATAGAGCAACCAGCCCATGGTCGAGAGCGAAATTTGGCTGGGCCAATCCGATAACAGCGCGAGCGGCAGATAGAAGATGGCCCCAGAAAAACTTTGCAGCGCGGTTAAGACAAAGGCGGAATAGCGTTTCACCAGGTGCTTGACCAACAGGGTATAGCCAACCGCCATGACCATGGCGAGGAACTCGAGAAAATTCCCGAGGATGGCATTGGGTGCTTGAGCGGAGTTGTCACCCGTCAGGGTCATCGCGATTACCCCGGCCACGGCGATGAGAAACCCAAACCACTGCTTCAAATTATTGCGCTCACCAAGGAAAAAATAGGCCGCAATGGCCACCATCAATGGCAACATGGCGGTCACCATGCCCGCTTGACCGGCACTGGTATAGCGCAACGCCTGCGATTCAAAAAGAAAATAGAGGCAGGGTTCAAACAGCACCATGCCAAGCAAAAACTTCCAGTCACCACTCTGATAGACAAAGCCATGACGCAGCCAGGGCCAGACCACTAGGAAGGCCACGGTGCCGATGGCCATCCGTAAAAAGACAACGATCATCGGCGACATTTCATTGACCGTAATCTTCAAGGCAATAAAGGAACTGCCCCATAGGATCATCGCCAGTAACAGTGCCAAATGGGCACGCAGGGTGGTGTTCATGGTTTACCTCAGGTGTGCTGTGCACGCCGGCTGGCGTGCAGGGTGATAGCGCTAGGGTTGCTGATTTGGCCCTAGCTACAGATCAAAGCCATATCGATCGGCGAGAAAATGGGCAATACCGTCATCCACATTGGAGCCGATGGTGGCGGTGGCGATGGCCTTGAGTTCGTCCAGACCTTGTCCCATGGCATAACTCTCGTCCGCCAGATGAAACATCGATAGATCGTTATCGGAGTCGCCGAAGCAGATCATTTTACGTGCCCCCAGCTGTTTTTGAATGATTTTAACCGCGTCGCCCTTGGTGCCGCCGGCATGGTGAATATCCATCCAATAGCCGCCGCTGTGATACATATCATGTCCGGCAAACACCGCCACGCCAGGCAAATCGGCCAGCGCTTCGGCCATACCCAATACGGCCGGATTATCGGTTGCGGCAAAGATATTCAAGACATGGTCGCGAATATCGGAAAAGTCGGGCTGTTGTTGTACGGTAATGTCCTTGGAATTTAAAAAATCGACCCACTTCTTCTCTCTCGGCGTCGAGACACCGGCAATGATGGCACCGATGATATCTTCGTGGTCGATGGTATTGATCCAGGGATTAATACCGTGTTGATGCAACCTTGTGCAGACTTCGATAACCTCTGCTTGGTCCATGGGCATTTTACTGATGATCTTGTCGGCATTCAGATCCCAGAGCAATACGCCATTTTTGTACACCTGAGGATGATTGAAATGCAGATCGGGCAAGGACTCGCGCGCACCGTGGGGCATACGACCGGTCGCGATGGTCCAGTTAACACCCAACCGATCTAATTCGGACAGCGCCTTACGGGTTACCGCTGAGAGTTTTTCGAACGGATCGAGCAGGGTGCCATCGAGATCAAAAACCAATAATTCTTCCACGGGGTCGTCCTTACTATTTGACGGAGCGCAACGCCCGCCTCGCGCAGGCGAGGACGTTGCACAGCAAAGGGTGAATGGCTGAGTGCTAGCGCGCCAGAGCCAGCTCGGCGCGCATTTTGGCAATTTCTGTTTGGTAATCGTCGGCGTTAAAAATCGCCGAACCGGCGACAAAGGTATCGGCACCGGCCTCGGCAATGGCGCGGATATTGTCAACCTTCACGCCGCCATCCACTTCAAGCCGGATTGGCCGGCCACTGGCTTCAATGCGCGCTCGAGCCGCCTGGAGCTTGTCGAGCGTCGAGGGCAAAAAGGATTGCCCGCCAAAACCCGGATTGACCGACATGATCAAAATCATATCGATCTTGTCCATCACATAATCCAGATAATGCAGTGGAGTCGCCGGATTAAACACCAGGCCAGCCTGCAAACCGGCATCTTTTATCAGCTGCAGAGAACGATCGATATGCTCGCTGGCTTCCGGATGAAAGGTAATCATTGACCCGCCGGCCTCAATAAAATCGCCAATCAGCCGATCTACTGGGGAGACCATGAGATGCACATCGATTGGCGCAGTGACGCCGTGCTTCCTTAAGGCGTGACACACCATCGGGCCGATGGTCAGATTGGGCACATAGTGGTTGTCCATTACATCAAAATGCACCCAGTCGGCACCGGCCGCGAGGACATGATCCACATCTTCACCTAAACGGGCGAAGTTGGCGGACAAAATGGATGGAGCTATGACAAAATTAGACATCGAAGGGCGGCCTCGGCGGCATAAAGGAGCGACCATTCTAGTGAGTCTCAAGGTGAGGTCAATTTCCAATGACCGTTAAGTGGAGTTTATTTTTAGTTGGGCTGCTCGCAGCGAGTGCCATGGCGTTCGCAGAGACCGATCCGATGGCGGGTCTGCACCGCAATCAAGAGCTGCCCAGACACTATCAGAACAGTCTCCAAGGCGACCAGGTAATCGAACTTAGCACCCCCTCCGAACGCTTCTTTGCCCTCAGTTTGGAACAGGAAACCGGGGCCTCTGAAGGCGGTTTGCTGATATTACACGATGCCGGCCAAACGCCAGATTGGCCGTTTCTATTACAGCAGAGCCGAACTTATTTGCCGGTAGTCGGCTGGAGTACCCTGTCAATCCCGTTGCCCACCCCGCAACGAGACGCCACCGCCTGGCAACCCGTGGCCGCTGACGCGGCACCGGAGGTCGTCGATGAGAACGATGAACAGTGGCAAGAGCGTGTGATGGCGCGCATCGCCAGTGGTATTCAACAACTCAATGAGCAGGGCAACCTAAATATTGCTGTGCTCGGTTACGGGTCTGGCGCCTATTGGGCGGGCCGCTATCTCGCTGAACGGGTGCCGCCCGAA
>JBLHFL010000067.1:0-9215 GCA_047618105.1 Granulosicoccus sp. | reverse complement strand
CAGGCACTTACCTAACTAAAAACAAATCCGACAAACGCTTAACGTCCCTGCCGCCTCAGCAGCAGGGAGGCGTATATTACGGATTTCTCAGGCCGCGTCAATGGCTTTGTGCGAATAAATGCAAATAGATTGGCGTTCGGTGCTCAGGGCTTTCAATTAAAATTAGATGTCACTAATATTGAGGTACATTCAGACTTGGTAAACTGCTATGACTTGGTTAGACGACTTAAAATGGCTCCCTCTAACGCTGTGCGGGTTGCTGCTCGTTATCGCGCCGATTAGCCCGGCGCCGCATCTGTTCGAAAAGCTTGCCATGCTGTCACAGGGACTACTGGTCAAACCCTTGGATGTGCTGGACCTGCTCATGCACTGCGCACCGTTAATACTATTAGCGGTTAAAGCCGTGCGCCAATATAGGCTTAAGAACCAACAGAGTTAGAGGCAGGCCTTCTTTGAACTTGAGTCCTTAGTAGGGCAAGGCAACTTGCCTGCCGTTGACCTTTGCACCACACTAGTCTTTTTTGTGAGTGCACATCAGATGAATCTAACCGCCTGGTTAACCATCGTTGGAATTTGCGCCCTCGGCGCTATGTCGCCTGGTCCATCCTTGGCCATGGTGCTGAAACACACCCTGAGCGGCGGCCGGCGTCAGGGCATGATCGCCGGAGCGGTTCACGGCCTGGGGGTTGGACTATACGCCTTTATTTGCCTGTCCGGACTCGCGGTGCTAATCCTGACCTCGACCGAGCTCTTCCGGGCATTGCAGATAGCGGGCGCGGCCTATTTGCTCTGGATGGGCATTCAGGGTTTGCGCAGTCGCACTAAGCCCGACCAACCCCTGGTCAGGATCGAGACTCATGCCGCAGTGCGCGATGGGCTCTTGATTGTCTTTTTAAACCCCAAAATAGCCGTCTTCTTTATTGCCCTGTTCAGTCAGGTGGTTGGCAGCGAAACCAGTTTTGCCGCGCGCGCGGGCTATGCGAGCACCGCTATGGTGCTGGACGCGGGCTGGTATCTACTAGTGGCCTGGCTGTTTTCCAATCCGGTTTGGCTGGCGCATCTGCAACGCAAGGCTGTCTGGCTAGACCGGCTGTTTGGTGTGGTCTTGGTCGGTTTGGCCGGCAAGCTGGCGCTTGAGCTACTCTAACCCGACTGGGACCGCCGGCCTGCGCAGCTGGAGTCACTCAACCTGCTCGCTTATGCCCTCGGTAACCCGAGTGACCCGGTATCCAGCCTGTTTAAATTGCGCTAACAAACCCTCCTCACCGGCCATATGCAACGCGCCCACCGCGATACACTGGGGCGATGCAAGCATCTTGGCACGCTTAAATTGGTCCATCCAGTCGCGATTGCGCTCACTCAGCATCGCCGCCTCGACGGTCGGGTAAGATTTAAAGTCGGCTGCACGGTAGAGCGCCTCGACATCCCCCTCCTGCCAGTAACGCACCATATCTGCCACCAGCAGGTCGACTCGATCCAAGTCATTGGTCGAGAAGGTTATAAATTCATCTGGAATAGCTGCCGCCAACTCATTGAACAGGGTCATCTGCTGCATCACCGTTTCCAATGGTCGAATGGGTATGTCTTGTGCCTTGGCCTGCTCAGCCAAATACAGATCCAGGCCCTGGTCAGTGGCGAAGCCACGCTGCTCAAACAGGCTCAGGGTTAGGACGTTGACCACGGCCCAGGGCTTGAGGCCTTGGAGATTCACTAACGGCAGGCCGGCGCTGTCGGCCAACTCAGTTAGGTTACGGTACGCGTCAGCGCTGACCTGGCTCTTGAGCGTCTGACCCGCTGCCAGCTGCATGATGTTGCGAACCTGCTGCAATGTTGCCGGCTCACTCAGGGCAGCAGGATCGATCTCGAGCCATAGATTGGCACAGCGCCGGAACACCCGGTCGTAACTGTCCGGCAAGGGGTAGGCGTCCGGTTGCAATACATGGATGGTGCCGAACAGATACCATTCCTGCTCGCCTTGTACATGCCATATCGATGCGCCTATGACGCTGGCGGAATAACATAGACTCAGGGTGAGAAGTAATACACGCATACAGGTACCTTTAAAGGACGATTCGCCCACTATTGGAGACGGGAGCCGTTCCGAGCTAGAAAACGGAGTTACATATTGTTGCGCCCTATTATGCCCACTGTCTTACCGGACCAACAACGTAACCGCGGCATCGGGTGCTATAACATCCAGCTGCGCGACCCATGCTAAAATCCATTTTTTCCCTTATACTGCGCCTTTTCCCCTTTCTGGTGGGCTCCATGGCACAAATCGGCAAGTACAACACCCTTGAAGTCACCTCTATTATGGACTTTGGGGTCTATCTCGATGGCGAGAACCTTGAGGCAATTTTGCTTCCGAAGACTCAGGTACCACCCGATACCGAGCTCGGCGACTGGATCAATGTCTTTATCTATCTGGATTCAGAAGATCGACTGATCGCCACCAGCCTGAAGCCCAAGGCTGAGGTGGGCATGTGTGCCGCCTTGGAAGTGAAGGACACCACCTCCTTTGGTGCTTTTTTGGACTGGGGTCTGCCCAAGGAGTTGTTGGTGCCACTCGGCCAGCAACGCAAGCCGATGGAAGTGGGGCAAACTCACGTGGTTTATCTATTTGTCGATGAACACACCATGCGCATTACCGGCTCGGCCAAATTGAGCAATTATCTGCGCGAAGAAACCAGCAACTATACCGTCAATGATCGAGTCAGCCTACTGGTCGTCGGCCGCACCGATATTGGCTATAAGGCGGTCGTCGATCAACTTTACCTGGGTATGATTCTAAACGCCGACCTACTGCAGCCGCTCAAGGTGGGCCAGCAGTTGTCGGGCTATATTAAGAATATCCGCGAAGACCAGAAGATCGATCTGGCGATTCAGCTTCAGGGCCACGAAGCCCGCCTCGATATAGGCGAGCGTATTTTGGTCGAGCTCAAGGTCAATGGCGGCACGCTGCCGCTGTCCGATAAGAGCTCGCCCGAGGCCATCTACAGTACCTTTCAGGTCAGCAAGGGTAACTTTAAGAACGCGATCGGCCGGCTTTTCAAGCTACAGAAGATCCGTATTGAGCCGCATCAGATCGTTCTATTGGATAGCGAATAGCCCAGCATCGACCTGTGCCCTGCCTAAATGGATAGCGCCGAACCACCGGGCTTGGCATCAATCGGCGTGCAGGGCCTGTGGGTAGCGGCAGGTTAAGCCTCGACCCAACCATATTGGTATCGCTGTGTGAAGCTGATCAGCAGTATCGTCAATAATTCGGCGTCAAAAGATCCATTTAGAGCCAATATAAAACTTCCCTTGGGTGAACATCCACGGGCTGTTAAAATCCCTGCCCGCTTCCTGGTAACCCTCTGACATGGCCACCCAACTCAATCCCAGCCAACAAGAATCCGTACATTACATCAGTGGGCCTCTACTGGTGCTGGCCGGCGCGGGGTCGGGTAAAACGTCGGTGATCACCCAAAAAATTGCCTATCTGATTCAGGAATGCGGTTATAAGGCCCACAATATAGCCGCCGTGACCTTTACCAATAAGGCCGCTCGAGAAATGAAGGCCCGCGTCAGCAAGCTGGTCAAGGGCAAGCAGGCCCATGGTCTAATCGTCTCGACCTTCCATAACCTGGGTTTGAATATTCTCCGCAAGGAGTCGCTCCATCTGGGTCTAAAGAGCAACTTCACCCTGTTCGATGACCACGATTCTAAGGCCCTGATCAAGGACATCATCCTGCGCACGGCACCCAATTCGACTGATGATCTCGATTATTTTCGCAATCTGATCAGCCTGTGGAAAAATGATCTTAAAGACCCAGAGCAGCTGGTCGGCAAGATGGAGGACGGTAACCACGAATTGGCCGTGGCGATCTATGCCGAATACAACCGGATGCTCAGCGCCTACAACGCGGTCGACTTTGACGACCTGATTCGCTTGCCGGCGATCCTGTTTTTAAACAACGCCGAAGTGCTCGGCAAATGGCAGCGGCGGATCCGCTATCTGCTGGTCGATGAGTACCAGGACACCAATATTTCCCAATACCTGTTGGTTAAACTGCTGGTCGGCGAGAACCAACGCTTTACTGTGGTCGGTGACGATGATCAGTCGGTCTATAGCTGGCGCGGTGCGCGACCGGAAAACCTGGTCCAATTACAGGAAGATTTTCCGCATCTGAGGTTGGTAAAGCTGGAGCAAAACTATCGCTCGACCGGCCTGATTTTAAAGGCGGCCAACACCGTTATCGACAATAACCCGCACGTTTTCAAGAAGACCCTATGGAGCGACAAGGCCTTCGGGGATCCGATCCGCATTATCCGTTCCGGCTCCGATGAATCCGAGGCCGAACGGGTGGCCAACGAAATACTGCATCAACATCTGGTGCGCCGGGCCGACTACCGCGACTTTGCCATCCTCTATCGGGGCAATCATCAGTCGCGCATTATGGAGATGAAACTGCAGCAGAATCGAATTCCGTACAAGATCAACGGCGGCACGTCCTTCTTTGCCAAGGCCGAGATCAAGGATCTAATGAGTTATCTGCGCCTGCTGATCAACCCCGATGATGACGCGGCCTTTTTACGCATTATCAATACCCCGCGCCGGGAGATCGGCGCGGCGACGCTGGAGAAGCTCAACGACTACTCCGCCGTGCGCGGCGTCAGCCTGTCCGCGGCGAGCAGCGAAATCGGCCTGCGCCAGCATCTATCGGCCAAGTCCGGCGCCCGCTTGGAGCGTTTCAGCGCCTGGCTCGAGCGTACTATCCATAAGTTGCACACAGTCGAGGATCCGGTCGTGGTGATCCGCGAGATGCTCACCGATATCAACTATGAGGCCTGGCTGCGGCAAGACAGCCAAAGCGACAAGATGGCTGAGAAGCGCCTCGCCAATGTCCATATACTGGTCGATGGCCTGCAGTCGATGCTGGAAAAGGGAAATGATGAGGACGACTCGGACCTGGCGATCGGCGATGCCATCGGCAAGCTGGTGCTGCGCGACCTGATGGATCGACAGGAAGAGGAGGATGAAACCGACGCCGTACAATTAATGACCTTGCACGCCTCCAAAGGGTTGGAATTCCCCTATGTCTTTGTGATCGGTATGGAGGAAGAGTTGCTGCCGCACCGAAACTCGATCGAATCGGGCGATATAGAAGAGGAGCGACGCCTGATGTATGTTGGCATTACCCGAGCACAAACCACCCTCACCCTGACCTACGCCGCCAAGCGCAAACAGTTCGGCGAGCTGAACGACTGCACGCCGAGCCGATTCTTAGATGAGTTGCCGCAGGAAGACGTGAAGTGGATTGGTACCGACAAGATTGACTCACCGGCTGATAAGGCCAGCAATGCGCGCACCATCAGTGATTTACGCGCGCTGTTAAACGGCTGACCGAGCACCGGGCTGAGCGCGCTAGGCGGTCAACCCGAGACCTATAGGCTCGACCTACTTCTTGTCGTCGGGCAGTTCTAGGTCGGCCATACGCAACCAGCCATTGAAGTCAGCGACATTGGCCGGCAGTACCACTCGGGTCGTGGCATCGGCTAGGGTACCGACCTTGGTAAAGAGTTTTTCCGCCAATTGCAGCCGTATGGACGCTTCGCCACCCTCGGCATGAATCGCCGCACCAATTTTCTCGATCGACTCCGACGTCGCCTTGGCGATGGTCAAGATCTCTTGCGCCTTACCTTCGGCTTCATTGATCAACTGCTGCATATCACCCTCGGAGACGTTAATGGTTTCCGTCATCACGCCTTCAGAGACATTGATGCGCGACTGCTTGTCACCGAGGCTTTTCGCCAAGATGGCGCGTTTTTCCCGCTCGGCGGTGACCTGCCGCTCCATCGCCTCATTGACGCTGGCCGGGGGCAGGATGTTTTTAATTTCGAAGCGCAAGACGCGAATACCCCAAGCACGACCGGCGGTATTGAGTACCTCAACGACCTTGGAACTGACCAGATCGCGCTCCTCAAAGGTGCGTTCCAGATCCAGGGTACCAATCACCGAACGGGTCGTGGTACGCGCCAACTGCACGGCCGCATCCATATAATCGACGATGCCATAGGAGGCTTTGCTCGGGTCTTCGACCGCCAGGTAGATCACACCATCGACCTGCAGGTTAATCTCATCCTTAGAAAAACAATATTGCGGCGGCACATCGACAGTCATTTCTTTCAAGTTGACGCGATCGGAAACCTTATCGACGAACGGTACGATGGCGTGAAAGCCGGGTTCCAACGTGCGTTGATAGCGGCCAAAACGCTCAACAATGAAGGCCATCTTGGTCGGCACGAAATAGAGCGAACGGAAAAACTGGAAGATCACCGTTATAAAGATGATCGCCCAAACCGCGACGTTAAACGTATCTGCTATTGAGTTAGATTCCATATTCCGGTCGCCTTAGCTTTTAAACTGTTTAGTTACTTGATCGACACCTTCGAAGATGCCTTTAACGCGTGCCATCTCACCCGGCAACACCGAGATATCGGAACTCTCCAAAATCTTGCCCAGCTCTTCGACAAACTGATCGACCAGCCGCATCTTGATGGCCGTATTGCCGCCGGGCTTATTGATGGCCTCAGCGACGAGCGCGATGCCGGTGGCCTGTGCCCCTGCCAGTAATGAGATTTCCCGACCGCGGCCTTCGGCTATATTGATGCGCCGTTGGCGTTCACCGATCGACAGGTTGATCGCCTCTTGCCGAACCCCTTCCGACATATTGATCTTGGCTTCTTTCTCCGCCGTGGCCAGGGTGATATCGGCGCGCCGATCGCGTTCTGCGACCATCTGCTTTTCCAGTGTGGTGACCACATGGGCGGAAGGGCTGATATTGGCTACCTCGTAACGGTAGACCTTGATGCCCCAGCTTTCCGAGGCCCGGTCGATTTCCCGCACGATGGTTTCATTGAGCGTTTCGCGCTCGGAGAAGATCTCGCCCAGGGACAGCTTACCCACTTCCGAGCGCATGGTGGTCTGGGCCATATTAATGGCCGCCAAGCTGTAGTCGCCGATACCGTAGCTGGCCAACTGCGGATCCATGACCTTGAGATAAACCAGGCCATCGATTTCCACCTGGATATTGTCCTTGGTAATACAGTGCTGCGACGGAATATCGTAGACCTGTTCGCGAATTTCGTGGCGATACGCCACTCGATCGAAGAATGGCACGATTAGATGCAGGCCTGGCTGAAAGACAGTGCGAAACTTACCGAGCCGCTCTATCACAAAGGACTCGCGCATCGGCACCACAATCAAAAACAGCTTGAGGATAAAAAAGGCGGCCAGCGCCAGTATGGTAAAGAGTGTCATCTTAATTCCCTTCCTGTGGTTTAACGATAAAACAATTGCCGTCTCGGCCGGTAATGACCACCGATTCGCCGGCAACCAACTCAACATCGGCCTGGGCCGGCCAGCTGGTGCCTGAGTATTGAATACGACCTCGGCGTGAGGGCGTTATAGCGTCCTGCACCAGCACAATCTGACCCATAGCATCCACCAGCTCATCGGTATTATCAACTCTCGATTCGGACGGATAGAGCTTAAGCAACCCGGTCCGCAGAACCAGCACAAAGGCGATCGATGCGATAAAGAAGGTTAGCAGAATATTGGCCGGTCCAGATATATGACCGAAATGGATAAGACCACCAGTCAGCAGCGCGGCTGCGCCGATAAAGCCGAGCACGGCGCCGGGCATCACCAGCTCCATCAGAATCAAGAGAACGCCCAGACCAAGCCAAACAAGCGGTAAAGTTGCCATAAATTCGTCTCTACTTAGGTTCACATTAGACGGTTGCAACCTGAGTCTGAATAGACGGGCGGCACCATAAAGATAAGGATAGTACCTCTACCGAGCGAAAAGAAGGTCGCTGATGGGCTGGCTGGATTGGGCTACTCGGTCTCGGCCATTGGCCAGAGAACTCGTAGCCCAGGGGATCAATGCTGGTGGCCACCGGCTCCGTGCACATGCCCATGTTCCAATTCTTCTTCGGTGGCATCGCGCACTTCGGTGATTGAACCGGTAAAGTGCAGGGTTTTGCCCGCCAAAGGATGGTTCGGATCGATGGTGATATCGTCACCGTCCATCGCCGTAACGGTCAGTTGCATCGGGCCATTAGGCGTGTCAGCGGTAAATACCATGCCGGGTTCAATCTGTTCGACACCTTCAAAGGCACTCTTTGGTACAACCTGAACCAAGGCTTCATCGTGTTCGCCGTAGGCGTTCAATGGTTCGATCACCACATCAAATTCGTCCCCGCTGGCTTTACCCAGGAGCGCACTTTCCAGGCCAGAAATAATATTATGGCCACCGTGCAAATAGACGAGGGGATCGTTCGCTTCGGAGCTGTCGATCAGGGTTCCGTCACTGTCTTGCACGTTATACTGGAGTGTCACTACCTTATTTTCTTCAATCATTGGGTTGTCCTATCGATTAACAATGTGTGGGTATCAAGTCAGCCTGTGCCCGATCGTGAACGGGTTAGGCACCGGCGACCTAGGTCGCCGGGTTAAGCTTAAATTCTGTCCTACCCTCGTCAGTGGGGGTCATTGTCTATGATTCAACCCCGTTTTGGCCTGAATTGGGCTCGGCGCGCGCGCTGCAGACACTTTCCACACAACAGCGGCGGTTCGACCGCCCAGTCTGTTAGACTGGCCGCCTATCCCCTGGATCCAGAATTAATGTCGAACACCTCCGCCTTACTGAACAGCCAATTTCGCATCTATTTTATCGCCTCCTGTTTCGCCACACTGGCTGTTTGGATGATACGTTTTCTGTTGGGCTGGCTTGTTTGGCAACAAACAGCATCATTTTTTTGGGTCGGCGTGGCCAGCACCAGCCTGCTATTACCCTCGTTGATTATCACGCCGATCTTTGGCGTTATTTCCGATCGCATCAATCTTAGGCGCGGTATGATCTATTGGCTGGCCTGCCAGGCGGCGGTTACGCTGCTGGCCATTGGCCTGCTGCGCTTCTCGCCACTCAGCCTGGCGCTGCTGCTGTCGCTAACCTTCGCCTTTGGCGCGATTGCCGCCGCCGGCTCGCCCTTACGGCTGACCCTAATCCCTCGCTTAGTGAGCCCGGATGAACTCAGCAACGCCGTTGGCTTAGGCGCCATGGTGTTTAACAGTTCGCGCATCGTCGCGCCCGCCATTGCCGCCTGGTGCCTGACCTTTATGAGCCCGATTGGGGTTCTGGTGCTGGCCGGTCTGGCTTTTTTAA
>JBLHFL010000066.1:0-9305 GCA_047618105.1 Granulosicoccus sp. | reverse complement strand
ATTCGACGGTGGTTAAACTTTGAACTAATCAATTTAACCAGTATCGACTTGTCGCCATGAACCCATACGTCCGGACGGCCGTGCAATTATTCGTACCCAATTCATTTCTGACTCGCCTCGCGATGGCGCTAATTTTGCTTGGCGCCAATCCGGCTTCGGCCGGCAACACATCGGCATTTTGGCTCGATGACAGTCTGGTTGACCCGTCAACCGGCTGGCGCGATGTAATGCAAATTGGGCCCAGCCAACTGACTGCCAGGACCGATTTTTTGCCCCTAACCGGCGGTACTTTCTGGCATATAATGGCCGCCGATGTCGTCGCCGACACACCGCTGTTGATTGACTTTCAAAACTCTTCCGTCGTTGGCCTCTTTAGCCATTTTATTGTCGACGCGCGTGGCAAGCTCATTGCGACTTACAATGGTGGCATTCAAAGCTCCGAGGTCAATCGATATTTTTTGCGCCACGCCCGAGCCTTGTCGGTGCCGCCCGGTCATTACCAAATTATCACGCGCATGACCTCACCTTTTTTGGTGACTCAGCTAAAGCCCATGCTTTATCTCGAAGGCCCCTATATTGAGTCTATGAAGCTGGCCAATGGCCTTACTTTAACGGCTTTAGGCATCTTTCTGGCGGTTGGGTTAATCTATCTGACGCTGAGCATGGTTCGCCATCAAATGGTTGACTTTTTCTTTTCGATATTTATCTTCGGCAATCTATTTTATAATGCGACGGCATTAAATATTTTCAGTGATATATTTTCTTGGCCGATTTTCTATAGCATGAGTTTGGCCGTTATGGGATCTAATCTGGCCTACATGGGCTTTGTGATGTGTTTGCTTCGCGTCGCCCCCAGGCGCACGCCCAGACTTTACAAAATCGCCCTGTTTGCTATCGCGTTATTGGCTTTATTTTGGCTACTGCTGCCCTTTTTGCCCCATTACAGCCTTCTGTTTGCTATTAATGGTGCGGTAGTATTTTCGCTTTATGGCTTAATTGCCGGCATTGTAGTGGCCCGCAAGGATCGTAAGGATCGTAAGGATCGTAAGGATCGTAAGGATCGTAAGGATCGCAAAACGGCACAGTATTATCTGATGGCCCACAGTATCTTTGTTTTCATTGCCTTTTTCGCTCCTCTTTATATTGTCTTAATCATGGAATTCCCGCCTCGGAACACTCTGCAAATCGATCAGCTAGGTATGTTCGCTACTGCCGTGGAAGTCATCTTACTGACCCTGGTACTGGCTCATCGCTTAAATAGGATTTCGCGGGATAAATCCGCCCGCCTCCTAGTTGCCCAAGAGTCGCTTTTCGCTGCCAATCAGGCCTTGCGTAGCAGGGAGCGTTTCCTGGCGAATATCAGTCATGAATTGCGCACCCCACTAAATGCTATCCAGGGCTCGGTCGAGCTGTTAGACGAACAGATCGACAAGCCAAAGGATTTGGAAAGTCTCGCTGTAATTGAACATGCGTCTTCGTTTCTATTGTTTTTAATCAACGATATTTTGGATCTCGCCAAACTAAGCGACAATAAATTGAAGATTGACAACAGACCCTTTGATGTCAGAGAGTTGGCTCGGCAGATCTCCCGGATCTATGGCAATGGTGCAGATACTCGGCTTGAAATAAGCATTGCCCCCGATACACCGGAGTGGATAATCGGTGATAATCAACGCATCGAACAGGTCATCGCCAACCTACTCACCAACGCCTTTAAGTTTTCCCCCCAGGGTGATGTAAAGCTCGAAATTTCAATCCAAAGCCGGGCCCAACTAGTTCAGGTTTCTGTCACCGACAATGGCATCGGCATGGACCCAGAAAGCGTAAAAGGCATATTTAACGCCTTTTCGCAGGCGGAATCATCCACTGCCCGAGTTTATGGCGGTACAGGCCTGGGCCTGACAATTTCACGTAATCTGGTTGAACTGATGATGGGGCATATTGGAGTGGACAGCGAACTTGGCCAAGGAAGCCATGTTTGGTTTACCTTTCCTCTCGTTATCGCCCCGGCGCCGGTCGAACAAGGCGCCACACAGACTGACCAGGCTGACTTAACTGGCCTAAAAGTCGTTGTGGTTGACGATAATGCCGTCAACTTGAAAATAGTCTGCGGATTGTTAAAACATCTCGACATCGAACCCTTTAATCGAGCCCAAGCGGCACTGGACTATATTGGCCAACATTCAATTGATGTTGTCATTATGGATGTGCAAATGCCCGAGATGGATGGTTTAACGGCTACTCGGGTTTTGCGTGAGAACGGCTACGAAAAGCCTATAATTGCCTTTACGGCAAACTCGGGTGAACAGGATCGGGAGGATTGTTTTGAAGCCGGAGTCAATGACATCTTAGTAAAGCCCATCAAACGGCAGAATCTAATCGATATGCTGGCTAAGTGGTCCGTTGCCCGTTAACAACGCGGGGGGAATAGATGACTGCTTTTGCCCGTGCCACGATACACCACCAGACCCAGCCATTCGTGTAAAACCCGTTCCAGCTCCTGCAGATGTTTGGCCAGTTGCCAATTAGGACGCCAGGACAGGCCGGCATAGTAGTGGTCCACCGGGTACGGCGTGACCGACCAACCTTGCTGGCAAAAGACGCCCACCGAGCGTGGCATATGGTATGCGCTGGTGATCAACCACCAGCGTTCGTCGATTTTGGGGGTCACCAGTCGCTTGCTGAAGCGAGCGTTTTCATCGGTGTTGCGACTCTCACTTTCGAGAATCAGGCGCGTCTCATCGAGACCAAAATCCCGATACAGAGCCTGTGCCCAATGAGCTTCCTTCAGCCCTTGACTAAACACGCGGCCCGATCCGCCGGTGAAGACTAGCTTAGCAGACGGATAGCGCTCGGCCAGCACCAGAAAGGCCAGCTCGCGTTCTGCTGCGTGATTCAACTCCCATTGTTGCCAATAATCGGCTTGCTCGGTCTGCCATGCCCCACCAAGCACGATAATGCCATCGGGAGCCGGTGCATCCGGCCCAGGGATCGCACTATAGGATTCTAATGGCTCAGCCAACCATTGTCCGACCGGGTAGGCACCAATCAGTAAAATAAGCCCGAACTCTAGAGCCCAAGTACAGCGCGCCCATATCAGCCACCCTAAGCGGTTCAATAGAAGCGCCAGCAGCGGGATCAACACAAGCCAATTGGCCGGTGAAATGAACATCCAGATCAGTTTTGAGGCGATAAAGAAGAGGTTATCCAATCGACATTCCTTTGCTTAAGGACGACACCCCAGGCGGGCGCTAGGATACCAACGGACGAATATGCACAAGGCGGTTGAGCGAGATCGCCGTCGATTCACGAAGAGGACTCCGCCACGACACCTGAAGGATCGGGACGGAGTATGGCTCGCTTTAGAGCGGGCTGCGGCCCTTAGCGGCAGCAATTTTTAAGCGTAAGGCGTTCAGTTTAATGAAACCCTCAGCGTCTTTTTGGTTGTAAGCGCCGGCGTCGTCTTCCATGGTCGCCATTTTCTCATCAAACAGGCTGTCGTCGGATTTACGGCCCACCACGGTTACATTGCCCTTGTAGAGCTTCAAGCGGACTGTGCCATTGACCGGCTCTTGCGAGGAGTCGATCATCTTCTGCAACAATTGACGCTCCGGGCTCCACCAATAGCCGTTATAGATCAGCTCGGCGTATTTCGGCATCAGGCTGTCCTTTAAATGAGCAACCTCGCGATCCAGGGTAATGGATTCGATGGCACGATGAGCACGCATCATGATGGTGCCACCGGGTGTTTCATAACAACCGCGCGCCTTCATGCCGACATAGCGATTCTCGACCAGATCCAGACGTCCGATACCGTTGTCGCCACCAACCTTATTCAGATAGGTCAGGACTTCGGCCGGAGTCATTGCCTGGTCATCGATGGCGACAATGTCACCGGTCAGGTACGACAGTTCAATATAGGTGGCTTGATCGGGTGCCGCTTCGGGGCTGACACTCCAGCGCCACATATCTTCCTCGGCTTCGGTCCAAGGATCTTCCAATATGCCGCTTTCATAGGAAATATGCAGCAGATTGGCGTCCATCGAATAGGGCGATTTTTTTCCCGCCTTATTGAAATCGACTGGGATATCATGTTGGGCGCAATAGTCCATCAGCGTTTCACGGGACGTCAGATCCCATTCACGCCAAGGCGCAATCACCTTCACACCGGGCTTCAAGGCATAGGCACCCAACTCAAAGCGAACCTGATCGTTACCCTTGCCAGTGGCACCATGGGAGATAGCATCCGCACCGGTTTCATTGGCGATTTCGATTAATCGCTTAGCGATCAGGGGCCGGGCAATAGAAGTGCCGAGTAAGTACTCACCCTCATAGATGGCATTGGCGCGAAACATCGGGAAAACGAAGTCACGGACGAATTCTTCACGCAAGTCTTCGATGTAGATTTCTTTGATGCCCAGGGCTTTAGCCTTGGCGCGGGCGGGTTCAACTTCTTCACCCTGACCCAGGTCGGCGGTAAAGGTGACCACTTCACACTTATAAGTCTCAGTAATCCATTTAGCGATCACCGAGGTATCGAGACCGCCAGAATAGGCCAACACAACTTTTTTAATATCTGACATATGCACTCCCGGCATTGAGTTCAGTTAATTTCGGGCACATTGTATGGATTGACGTCGCCAAGCACCAGTAAAATGCCGACAATAACCTGTTTCATCCGGCCTATTGGTACGCCATGAAAAAGCGAGCCCTAAGCTCGCCGTCTTGATTGCGTTGATACCCGTCAATTCAGGATCAATCCGATTCGTCATGGCCGTCATCGAGGCCCAGCTCTTTGATCTTACGGGTCAGGGTGTTACGACCCCAGCCGAGCAATTCGGCGGCGTCCCGACGCCGACCCGCGGTGTGTTTCAGCGCGGTTTCAATCATCACCCGTTCAAAGGCGGGGATCGCCAGATCAAGAATACGGTTCTCGCCGCGGGCTAACTCACGATCGGTCCAGTTGCGCAGCGATTGTTCCCAGTTCTCATGCCCGCCACCCGGCGTAACCTCCTCGACCAGCTCGGGCGGCAAGTCATTCACCAAGACTTCCCGACCCGAGGCCATCACAGTTATCCAGCGGCAAATATTTTCCAGCTGGCGGACGTTACCGGGCCAGGGCAACCGGGTCAGGTAGGATTGGGTATCCGGTCGCAAGGTTTTGGCTTCGACGCCCAGTTCTTTGGCCGCCTTGTGCAGGAAGAAGTCGAGTAACTTAGGAATATCCTCCTGTCGATCGGACAATTTAGGGATGTGAATTCGAATCACATTCAAGCGGTGAAACAAATCTTCACGAAAACGCCCGTCTTCGACCAGCTGTTCCAGGTTTTGATGGGTTGCGGCAATGATGCGCACATCCACCTTGATCGGCAAATGCCCACCGACCCGGTAAAATTCGCTATCCGACAGCACACGCAACAGACGCGTCTGAGTTTCAGCCGGCATATCGCCGATTTCATCGAGAAACAGCGTGCCACCATCGGCCTGTTCAAAGCGGCCGCGACGTAAATTCTGCGCACCGGTAAAGGCACCCTTCTCGTGGCCAAACAGTTCCGATTCCATCAGATCACGGGGGATGGCCGCCATATTCAGGGCAATAAAGGGCTCGGTCTTGCGCGGACTGTGCCGGTGCAGGGCCTGAGCCACCAATTCTTTACCGGTACCGGACTCACCATTGATCAATACGGTGATATTGCTTTGCGATAAGCGTCCGATGGCCCGAAACACTTCCTGCATGGCCGGCGCTTCACCGATAATTTCAGTTGGCGACTCCTCAGCAAACACCGCTTCTTTGGGTTGGTGCTTCGCTCGGTGCTCGATTGCTCGCTCAACCAACGCCAACGCCTCATCGACATCAAACGGCTTGGGCAAATACTCAAAGGCACCGCCTTGAAACGACGACACCGCGCTGTCTAGGTCAGAATGGGCAGTCATAATAATCACCGGGATATCGGGATGCTCTTCCTGCATCCGCGCCAATAACTCGAGCCCGCCCATGCCATCCATACGCACGTCGCTGATAATCACATCGGGGGTCTGGGTCGATATCTTGCGCAGCAGGGCTTCACCACTTTCGAACACCGAGCAATCATGGCCCTGCTTGCTGATAGCGCGTTCCAACACCCAGCGGATAGAACGGTCGTCATCAACCACCCAGATAGTCTTGGTCTTACTCATCTATTGTCTCCAAGGGTAGATGGACGGTAAATAATGTCTGCCCCGCTTCGCTTTCACACGCTACGGAACCATTGTGTAATTCAACCAACTGTTGCACCAGCGATAAACCCAAGCCCGTGCCCGAGGCACGACCGGAAATCATCGGATAAAATATTTTTTCCAGCATATCGCGCTCGATGCCAGGACCATTGTCGATTACATCGATACGCGCAACGATACGGTGGCGTTTTTGTCGGATGGTATATTGGCGCACGGTACGGGATCGGAAGCGAATTACCGCGGCCGATTGATCGCTTTCCGACAGGGCCTGCAGGGCATTGCGGGCGATATTGAGAAAGACTTGGATCAGTTGCGCCTCATCCCCGAGAAACTCCGGAATACTCGGATCGTAGTCGCGAATCAGGGTGACCCGATCACCTGCTTCGGCCTTGATAAGCGCTAATACGCGCTCTAGGACCTGATGAATGTTCAATTGCGAGAAGGCCGGCATCTGGTGGCTGCCCAATAACCGGTCGACCAAATTACGTAATCGATCGGCTTCTTTGATGATTACCCGGGTGTACTCCTGCAGCTCATCACTGGGCAATTCGCTCGCCAATAGCTGGGCGGCACCGCGAATACCACCGAGCGGATTCTTGATTTCATGCGCCAGGCCGCGCACCAAATGCCGACTGGTCTCGGTGTGATCCACTCGACCCTCATCGCGGCTGATGCGCACCGATCGATCGGCCGGTACCATTTCTAGAATTAGGTGTATTTGGTTCCTATCCATAACGGGACTGACAATAAAGTCGAGTGTCAGGAGTTCTCGGCTCTGCATCTGCCAGCTGGCCGAGCGCACCGAAACCGAGGCGCCCTCCTGAATAACCGACGCCAGCAGAGACCGAATTTCATCCGGTTGGGCAAACAGGCTATCAAAGGCATGGCCGAGCAGTTGTTTTTCGGAACGCACCAGTAGGAGTTCGGCGGCAGAGTTAATATGCTCCACGACACAGGACCCATCCAGCACCACTACTGCCGTATATTGATGTGCCATAATGCGTCGAAATGCTGAATCCTTATCCACCAAGGTAATCATCCTATTCTGAGTACGAGTGAGAAACGCAAGAAACAGGCCAGTCCGCTACTCATGCAGTATTATTTGATGCGAGCAAGGCCTAGAGCGAACAAAGCCAGCGAGGGGCGGGAACTTGTGTTCTGGGGTCTGTTTAAAATGGCGCGGATAAATGCCCAGAGCTACAAAAGAGTTGACCCCGTTTGCACAATCCAGGTGCCTAAATCAGACTAAGGCACCAATATAGAGCAATTAAAAGCGAATTTGCACCAAATAAGAGCACTATAACCAATCGAGCATTGCACTCCTGGGTCAGAGGTAGAGGAATTTAGTCTTTCTTTCGAGCGATAAAGAAGCCTGAATGGGGCGTGAGCCGCAAATATCCCCTGACCACCATGGCGTCACTAATAGCGGCATGGATCTCGTCGTAGTGCTCCGTAACCCATTCGGCCAGACCGCTCTTCATGGTTTTCAACAGATAAGCCATTACCGGTTCTGCGGAGTTAACGTGCAGACTGTTGTCATATTCAAACTGGTCTACCTGCTGAAAGTGGCGCTGCAAGATGCCACCGCCATTTTCCAAACCAAAGCAGTTGGCCCATGTCTCGGCGCCCCAGGTCAAATCCTGCTGCTGTAACCTTAATAAAGTGGCCAATTCATGCAGATGGTCCTGCCCCACTGTCGAGCAAATCAGCAGTCCGTCGGACGTCAGCAAGCGAGCAACTGAGGCCAGCAGCCCGTCGATTTCCTGTGCGTAAAACAGATTGTGATTGGCGATAACCACATCAAAAGGGCCCGAGACCGTGGCTAACTCATTAAAATCCAGCGTTGCAAATTCAAGGCTCGCGGCTAGGTTGCTTAGCGGCTCGAGCTTTTGTTGGGCTGATGACAATATGTCCTGAGAAATATCGGTCAGGGTCAGCGCGCAATTTGACCAGCGAGGTAATAGAGACTGCCAAAAGCCACCGCTGCCGCAACCCAGCTCCAGCACTCTTTTCCCGGCGAGGGAGGGCAACATCCCAGCCTGCCACTGAAAAAAGGTTTGCTTGCCGGTAGAAAAATCATACAGCCGGATGCGCGTTTCATTTTCTTCATAAACAGACTGTTCTAATGAATGAATCACGGTAGTACCTCTGGCGAGTGTTTCGATTTTTAAATGACTCTTGTGCGCTGAACACACAGAAGACACCTTTTAGGGGGTTGCTCTTAGCCGTTGCTAGCAGTCAACATGCCGCCGTGACCAGAGCACCTACACCAACGACTGGGTTCACTGCTGACCACTTTACTTACCGAATGGACCCTCTTAAATAGCGTAGGCATACTGTTAAAGGCCTGATTTCATTAGCCTGCAGCAATGCGACGCTAACGCTACAGGGCTTGTATTTGGCCCAAGAAGCACCACTTCTATTTAATGAACTCGCCCGAATGCACCACCACAAGCAACCCGAGGGGTATGGCGAGACCTGTACACAATCGAGTCACCCCATTGGTGGTTTCGCTCCTTGTATCGCTCTTCGAAGGACAGGATTAGCAACCATGGGTGGTTTGCCGGTCAGCATACTTATATAATCGTTTCCAGCAAGTGGTTTTGGTCAATAAACCGGCCACCCGTCCAGGAAGATTAACCTCACTTTCATACAGAGAGATTGTCATGAGTCGCCAGGCGACAGTAGAACGCAACACTAACGAAACCCAGATTCGGGTGTCGATCAATCTAGACGGCACCGGCAAGGCGACGCTCAATTCGTCTATCCCTTTTCTGGACCATATGCTCGATCAGATTGCTCGCCACGGGCTTTTTGACCTAGACGTCTATTGTGACGGTGATAATCAAATAGATGATCACCATAGCGCCGAAGATGTGGGCATTACCCTGGGGCAAGCCTTTGCCAAGGCCGTTGGCGACAAGAAAGGCCTGACCCGTTACGGTCACAGCTATGTCCCCCTTGATGAGGCGCTGTCCCGCGTGGTGGTCGATTTATCCGGCCGACCGGGCCTAGAATTTGATTGCACCTTCGTCCGAGCCAGTATTGGCACCTTTGACGTCGATCTGTTCGTCGAGTTCTTTCAAGGT
>JBLHFL010000065.1:0-9357 GCA_047618105.1 Granulosicoccus sp. | reverse complement strand
CAGATAGACACCATGGTTGGCGGCCGTCTGTTCAGCCAAACTTTCGGTTTCGCCGGCATTGCCGATCAGCTTTAAGCCATCGCGCAACCATTGAATGGTGGTGCCGGCGGCAAAGATGCTGCCTTCCAGGGCATAGCAGGTCTCGCCGTTGAGCCGATAGGCGACCGTAGTCAACAGGCGACTCTCGGACGTTAACGCCTTGGTACCGGTGTTGAGCATCAGAAAACAGCCCGTGCCATAGGTGCTCTTGGCCATTCCAGGGCGGAAACAGGTTTGCCCGAATAACGCGGCCTGTTGATCGCCGGCCACGCCATTGATCGGGATGGCGGCGCCAAAAATACTCGGATCGGTGATGCCGAAGTCGGCCGATGAGTCCATTACTTCGGGCAGTAGGCTTGCGGGTATATTAAACAGCTCGAGCAATTCGCTGTCCCATTCCTGCTTGTGGATATTGAATATCAGGGTTCGGGAGGCATTGGTGGCATCGGTACGGTGAACGGCGCCACAGGTTAAATGCCAGATTAGATAGCTGTCGACCGTGCCGAAGGCGAGCTCGCCCCGTTCGGCCCGTTCTTGAGCGCCGGGCACCTGATCGAGTATCCAGCGAATTTTGGTTGCCGAAAAATAGGGGTCGATCAACAGACCGGTTTTAGCATTAATCAGGCCTTCATGCCCGGCCGCCTTGAGTGTTTCGCAATAGGCGCTGGTACGGCGATCTTGCCAAACAATGGCGCGATAGATCGGAACGCCGGTGGCGCGATCCCAAATAAGCGTGGTTTCACGCTGGTTGGTGATGCCGATGGTTCCGATCTGCTCGGGTTGAATAGCGGCCTCAGCGAAAACCTTGGCACAGGTGCTCAACACCGACTGCCAGAGATCCTCCGGCTCGTGTTCAACCCAGCCGTCTTGCGGGAAATGCTGCGGGAACTCTTCTTGCGCTGAGTGGCAGATTGTCCCCTCGGTGCTGAATAAGATCGAGCGGGTGCTGGTGGTGCCTTGATCGATGGATAAAATATATTTTTTCATTGCCGATCCTGAATTAATTCAAAGTTGTTATTTTTATTGAAATTAGGTGCAGTGGCCATCTTAGGTCTTAACGTAACTATCGAGCAATTTAATCTGGCCGATCTGTCATCTTATCCCAACCGAGTAAAGCAGCGCAACGAACAGTCCGAGTTGGCTATCGTCCGATGCCGCCCGGTATAGAGTAGGGCGGCGGCTGATGTTCCGGGCCAACATGCGTGCTGGCTAAGGTCGTGCAAACTGGCGTCAATCGGATTGGCCAGGGTTATAGCGTGAGCCTGCGACAGCAAAGCGTTATGGAACTAATATCGTTCACTGCCGGAGGTAATAAATTAGGTCGAAAATCCCAGATAATCGTATTCTGTCGTTCTAAGGGTGAATCTGTAATGTTGAAATCGTACTGGTGAGCTGGCTCATAATTGTGAGCTTTTAAGGGTGCGGACACTAGGTCTTGGTCGAGTGAAAGTGGTGGGCGCCACAAGGGCGCCCGCCACTCTTATTACCTCAGGAGAAAGCCTGGGGTGAGATCTAACTTACTGCTTCCAGCTTTCTAGCAGAGTGTCATAGTCGATTGTCTTACCTTGAGGCTTCTCGTTGGCCAATTTGGCCTTAGGAGCACCTGGCTGGTTCAGCCAATAGCTAGCATCTACTTCGTCGTTCATCTTAGGTCCGCAAGCACCCTGTACACCAGAACGTTCGATACGTGACATAACTTTATCTTGAGCTTCAGCTAAACCGTCCAACGCTTCCTGTGGAGTGGAATCGCCGCTGGCTGCTTCAGCAATATACTGCCACCAAAGCTGAGCCATTTTCGGGTAATCCGGAATGTTGGTACCAGTAGGCGTCCATTGGACACGTGCTGG
This sequence comes from Granulosicoccus sp., assembly GCA_047618105.1. Lineage (GTDB taxonomy): Bacteria > Pseudomonadota > Gammaproteobacteria > Pseudomonadales > Natronospirillaceae > Reinekea. Next base: position 7,471 of record JBLHFL010000065.1, on the reverse strand, counting down.
GCTACGGTAAAACTCAACCAATCCACCCAATTTCGGAGCGGCGTCGGTCATAGCTTGTGAGTTAATATCTGACTCACGGATAGGTGTTAAGCCAACCAAGGTCTTCTTCAGAGAAACGGTCTTAGACACAGTGAACTGTGCATACAACCAAGCGGCCAGACGACGGTCATCCGGAGTAGAGTTCAGGAAAGTCCAAGAACCAGTATCCTGGTAACCCAACTTCATGCCTTCTTCCCAGTAAGGGCCCTTAGGAGATGGAGCCATACGCCATTTTGGTGTGCCATCTGCGTTTACAACCGGCAGACCAACAGAGTTCATGCTGGCGGTGAAGGCTGTATACCAGAAGATTTGCTGCGCAATAGCGCCCTGAGCAGGTACCGGTCCAGCTTCGCCAAAGGTCATGCCTTGAGCTTCTGGTGGTGCATACTTCTTCATCCAATCAACATACTTAGTTGTGGCATACACAGCGGCCGGGCCGTTGGTAGCACCACCACGGGTAACACTTGAACCGACTGGGTTACAACCGTCTACACGGACGCCCCATTCGTCAACTGGTAAACCGTTTGGAATACCTTTGTCACCAGCGCCTGCCATGGAGAACCAAGCGTCAGTGAAACGCCAGCCCAGGGAAGGATCTTTCTTGCCATAATCCATGTGACCATAAACACGCTTGCCGTCTATTTCTTTCACATGTACTGAGAAGAACTCAGCAATATCTTCATAGGCAGACCAGTTAGTTGGTACACCCAAGCCATAGCCGTAGATAGATTTGAATTGTGCTTTCAAGTCATCACGAGCAAACCAGTCAGCACGGAACCAGTAAAGGTTGGCGAACTGTTGGTCGGGCAGTTGGTAAAGCTTACCGTCTGGACCGGTTGTGAAAGACAAACCGATAAAGTCAGGCAGATCCAATGTTGGCAAAGTAAAGTCTTTACCGTCACCAGCGATCATGTCGGAAATAGCAACTACTTTACCATAACGGAAGTGGGTACCGATCAGGTCAGAGTCGTTGATGTAGGCATCGTAAATATTACGATCTGATTGCATTTGCGTTTGCAGTTTTTCAACAACATCGCCTTCGCCGATCAAATCGTGAACGATGGTAATACCCGTTATTTCAGCAAAAGCCTTAGCCAGAACGTTAGACTCGTATTCATGCGTAGCAATGGTCTCGGATGCGACGTTAATAGTCATTCCGCGGAACGGCTTAGCCGCTTCAGTGAACCAGGCCAGTTCTTTCTCTTGCTGAGCTTTAGTCAGAGTAGAAGTGCCGAATTCTTTTGTTAACCATTGGTCTGCTGCATCTGAGTATTGGTCCGCATGAGCAGTCATGCCCAGGGTCGCTGCTGAGATCGCTGCGCTAAGCAGGATTCGCATCGGTAGTTTCTTATTATTGTACATAGTCAACCTCGTATGTTTAAAGCGTTTAGGCATCCCGAATATAGAGCTGTTCGGTTTACCCGTTCTTTAGCTGTCAGCAGAGCTGACGATGGTCACTCGACCCGGCTGGCCCAGAATCCCTACGCGACCTTGGCTTGTCGTTTGGGGACCCTGGAGCCGGGGTGGGTCAAGACTTTCTATTGCGCTGCCCAAGTTCGGCGACGCAATGTTGAGTTCGTATCGGGCGTGGTTATCACGCCTTTTTTTTAACCCCAGCGTATAAGGCTGACAACCCAGGCGATGCAAAAGAGCAACGGTATAATCAGGGTTGCTTCTAGCAGGCCAACATACAGCAAGTGTATATAAGCACTGCTGATCAGGCCGATAAAGAGTCGGTCGCCGCGCGTGGTGGATATGGGTAGAAACCCTTTGCGTTCAACGCAGGGGCTCTTGAGCTCCCAAATTGTCATGCATAATAAGATCAAGGCGATTGTGATAAAAAAGCCTGCTGTCACCGGTGTCCATGCCATCCAGTTCATAATTTTTGTCCTACCATCAAATTCAAGTTAACAGTCATTGGTGCTTGGTTTTAACCAACTACACCCGGCCCAGAGCGAAACCTTTAGCAACGTGGTTACGAACTAACCAGATGACCAAGATGCCCGGCAGGATGGTTAACACCCCAGCGGCCGCCAACAGGCCCCAGTCGATGCCCTCTGCTGAAATGGTTCGGGTCATCACTGCACCAATGGGCTTAGCTTCGGTCGCCGTCAAGGTGCGTGCCAGCAACAGTTCGACCCAAGAGAACAGGAAGCTGAAGAAGGCGGTAACACCGATACCAGAGCGAATCATGGGCAGAAAGATACGGATAAAGAAGCGTTGGAAACTGTAGCCATCGATAAAGGCGGTCTCGTCGATCTCACGTGGCACACCAGACATAAAGCCTTCTAAAATCCACACCGCCAAGGGTACGCTGAACAGACAATGCGACAGTGCAACGGCCAGGTGGGTATCGAACAGGCCCACCGACGAATAGAGCTGGAAAAAGGGCAGTAAGAACACCGCAGGTGGTGCCATACGATTGGTCAGCAACCAGAAGAACAGGTGCTTATCACCGACAAACTTGTAACGACTGAAGGCATAGGCGGCCGGTAACGCAACCGTCAAGGTGATCGCCATATTCAACGCCACATAGATCAGTGAGTTGACATAACCCATGTACCAGCTTGGATCGGTAAAGATGGTGATGTAGTTGTCAAAGGTGAAGTTACTAGGCCATAGGGTCAGACCGCTCAATACTTCTTCTTTGTGTTTAAACGACATGTTCAACAGCCAATAGATCGGCACTAGTAAGAACAAGACGTAGAGGCTTAGGCCGGCAACTTTGCTTTTAGAATAATTCATCATAAGCCCCTTATTTATCCTTATCCATTTCACTGATGGTGGTAAAGAACAACCAAGACACCAGCAAAACAATTAAAAAGTAGATCAGTGAGAAGGCAGCCGCCGGCCCGAGATCGAATTGACCGATGGCCATCTTGGTCAGCGTCTGGCTGAGAAAGGTCGTTGAACTACCTGGGCCGCCGCCGGTTAATACAAAGGGCTCGCTGTAGATCATGAAGCTGTCCATAAAACGCAGCAGGGTACCAATGACTAATACACTTCGGAGTCGAGGCAGTTGGATGTAGCGAAACACAGCCCATTTGGAGGCTCTATCGATAGCGGCCGCCTGATAGAAGGCATCGGGGATGGCGCGTAAACCGGAGTAGCACAGCAGTGCGACCAACGGTGTCCAATGCCAAACATCCATAAGCACTACGGTCACCCAAGCGTCAACGGGATTGGCCGCGTAGTTGTAATCGATGCCCAGTTGATTCAAGCCCCAGCCGAGCAGACCAACGTCGGTTCGACCAAATATTTTCCAAATAGTACCGACCACATTGCCCGGGATGAGTAGCGGAATGGCGACCACGATCAGGCTGACAGACGCCATGGTGCCCTTAGTCGGCATCATTAAGGCAATGGCGATACCGAGCGGGATTTCAATAGCCAAAACGGTAAAGGAAAAGATGAATTGGCGCAGCAAGGATTCCTGCAGTCGTTCATTTAATAAGACTTCGCGATACCACTCCCCACCTACGAAGACAGCATGATCGGCGTCAAAAATATCCTGAACCGAGTAGTTTACGACCGTCATTAAGGGAATAATGGCCGAGAAGGCAACCAGTAAGAAGACCGGTAAGACCAGCCACCAGGCTTTGTTATTCTCTACCTTACTCATACGAGCTCCTCCCCAATCAGATATTCATCGACGTAGATTTTCAACCATTGCTCGGGAAAGCTGATATAAGCTTTTTGCTGCGGTACCGCATGATCTTCATCTAAACGTGCTTTGATGATCTGCTGGCCGAGCTTCATGGTCAGGATCTTGTAGGTGCCGAGATCTTCAACGTGCTGAACTTCACATTCATAGCCATTTTCTGACGGCTTATCCCAAACGTGAACAAACTCAGGTCGGATGCCAACTTTAATGTTTTTGCTAGGTACTTTGGCGAGCATCGCTTTTCGAGCATCGGACAGTTCAATTTCTATACCATCGAAGCTCACTCCGGTGGCTGTAGTTTGAACTTCAAGTAGATTCATACCAGGGCTGCCAATAAAATAGCCGACGAAGGTATGGTTCGGGTTTTCAAACAATTCCCGTGGGGTGCCAAACTGCACAATCTGACCGCCGTACATAACCGCGATTTTTTCTGCGAAGGTAGAAGCCTCCAGCTGATCGTGGGTCACATAAATCATGGTGAGATTGAATTGCTCGTGAATTTGCTTGAGCTTACGACGCAGTTTCCATTTTAACTGCGGATCGATAACGGTGAGCGGTTCATCGAACAAAATCGCCGACACATCGTCACGAACCAGACCGCGGCCCATGGAAACCTTTTGTTTCTCATCGGCGCTTAAGTTTTTTGCTTTCTTATTTAGCACTGGATGTAATTCGAGAATCTCAGCGATCTCATGTACCTTGCTCATGACCTTGGCTTCAGCAATTTTCATATTGCGCAGCGGGAAGGCCAGGTTGTCGAACACAGTCATCGAGTCATAGATCACCGGGAACTGAAACACCTGAGCAATATTGCGTTGCTGTGGTGGTAAATGGTTGACCACAACGCCATCGAACAGCACTTCGCCTTCGGACGGTGTGAGTAGACCGGAAATGATGTTTAGCAGCGTACTCTTGCCACAACCCGATGGGCCAAGTAACGCATAGGCGCCACCCTGATCCCAGACGTGGTTCATTTCACGCAAGGCATAGTCGTGAGCACCTGTGGGTGATTTTTCATAGCTGTGCGCTAAGGACTTCAGTTGTATTTCAGCCATCTTGAGTTAGCCCCTTATCAGTCGAGTCGGCGACTGGATCATTTTGCCGTCGAGATTGAACACAAACAGCTTGTGTACCGGCAGATAGATGTTAATGGTGGCATCGCTGCGGTAGGCATGAACGCCAGACAACTGCATGACCAAATTAAAGTGATCGTTTTTCACATGGAGAAAGGTTTCCGAACCGCTGATCTCAGCCAGTTCGACCTTCATCGACAGTTCGAGGTCGTCGTCATTGTCTGGCACCAGGCCGATATGGCTGGGACGGATACCAAACTTATAACCACCCGGCGTCAGACTTTTAAGGTCCTGATGCAATGGAAAGTGTACCGATTCATCGAAGGTGACCTCATTGTCGGTCACGTTACCGGGTATTAAATTAATCGGTGGTTCACTGAACAGATCGGCTGCGTAGACATCGACCGGCTCGCGGTAGACTGCAGCTGAGGGGCCAGACTGGATCACTCGGCCTTCATGCAACAGGGTGGTGGTGCCGCCCAACGCTAAAGCTTCATTTGGTTCGGTGGTAGCGTAGACGGCAATAGCGTTACGGGCTTTAAAGAGTTCGCGTAATTCGAAGCGCAGCTCTTCCCGCAGCTTATAGTCTAGGTTGACCAAGGGCTCATCGAACAGAATCAGGCTGGCGTCTTTGACTAGGGCGCGCGCCATAGCCGTGCGCTGCTGCTGACCGCCGGACAGTTCCAGCGGGTAACGATGCAAAAACTCGGTGATCCGCAACATATCGGCGGTTTCCATCACCCGCTTGTTGATCTCGGCCTCAGAGGCTTTGGCCAAACGCAGTGGCGACGCGATGTTCTCCCGAACCGTTAGGTTGGAGTAGTTGATGAACTGCTGATAAACCATCGACACATTACGCTTCTGCACCGTGATGCCGGTGACATTGGCACCGTTCATAATGATCTTGCCGTTGGTTGGCTTATCCAAGCCGGCCATCAGGCGCATCAATGAGGTTTTACCGGCGCCGGTGCGACCCAAAAGCACATTAAACGAACCCGGCTCTAGCGTTAAGTTGACATTCGTTAGGTGGTTTTGGCCGTTCACGACCTGATCTACATTTTCTAATTTGAGGGACATAATGCCGTCCTGTGACGATTTTTGTTTTTGCGGTGTGTTCAACACTGCGCAATTTTTTTATTCTGAAAAGAATATAGCTAGAGTTGTGCCAAGTTTCGCTGAACACCCGGGTTTTAAATTGTAACCCATTGATTAATATAGAAAAAATAATTTTATAGGTCGGGGTTGAGTGTGTTGAAGATGGTCTTTTTCATAGAATGTGTTCATTAAAGTATTGACTCTGAGCACTTTTAAACATTAACTGTGAACACCAAGACTGTTCAAATTCCGAACAGATTTTGTTCAGGACACACCCGATGCTCTGCTTTTTTAAGGGCAACTGAGTTGGTCCGATATAATAAAAACAACGATCGGTAGCAACCTATGACCAAACCAAACAAATCTCAAACAGGGCCGTCGGCCGCCTATAAGGCAGACGTCCTTGCTGCTAAAACACCCGTCGAGCACCAGAACGTAATAGCCGATTCGTGGGAACGGTGCCGCGAGTACGGCCTTGATCCGTTAGCAATGCCTGATATAGAAACGCTGCCACAGGGGGAGATCGAGAGCCTAAAGGAAGAGCACCATTATTTGGTGCAGACCACGGGCAACGAGGTGCTGCCTTATTACGAAAACATCCTGTCCAACAGCCAATGTATGATCATGTTGACCGACAGTCGCGGCCAGATGTTGAACAGTTGGGGTGATCAACGGTTTTTGAACAAAGAACAGAAAGCCTTCTTAAACCCAGGTACCTATTGGGGTGAAGCGGTGAACGGTACCAATGCCATCGGCACCGCGATGGAGCTGGGTCAGGCTGTTCAGGTGCAGAAAGATGAACACTTTCTCAAGTCAAACCGTTTTATGGTGGGCTCGGCCGCACCGATCTTTAACGTCAATCACGACCTGCTCGGTGTCTTGGACGTGTCCAGTGACACCTATCTGCCGCACTCCTATACCCTAGGGCTGGTCAAGTTGATGTCGCAGGCGGTTGAAAACCGGTTAATCGTGAAGATGTTCTCTGCGGAGAACTTCATGCTCAGCTTCAACACCAATTTCGATAACATCGACAGCCAATGGGCGGGCCTGATTGTCTTCAATGAAGACGGCACCATTATCTCGGCCAATTGCCGAGCTGAACTGCTCTTAGGGCAAAACCTGGCCTTGGCTCACATATCTGACATCTTTGATTACCCCTTGCGCGACCTGAAAAACCACCCAGACTCGATGCCCCTGAAATTACCCGCCTTGGGACGTTTTCAAATGCACGGAATTTTGCGGCGACCGGAAAAGAAGATTGTCCAAGCGTTGGACTTCCGACAACGGCATCTGAAAAAGCGACCCGTCGATAGCAACCTAATTACCCTGGAGCGCCTAAGTTTTGGCGATCAGCTGGTCGATCGTGCGGTGACTCAGGCGAAAAAAGTGATTGAGAAGGACATTCCCATCCTTATTGCCGGTGAGACCGGTGTGGGCAAGGAAGTGTTTGTCAGCGCGCTACACGAATTCAGCTCGCGCCGATCCTATCCCCTGGTTGCGGTCAACTGTGCCGCAATTCCGGCGGAATTGGTCGAATCCGAGCTCTTTGGCTATGAAAAGGGCGCCTTCACCGGGGCCAGCAACAAAGGTTCCATCGGTC
>JBLHFL010000064.1:0-9532 GCA_047618105.1 Granulosicoccus sp. | reverse complement strand
AGGTGTTTGTGGTCAAAATGACACTGATCCTGTCAGGAGTGTATGAAAATAATTATAAGTTCAGGAGACTCACATGATTAAGAAAGCTTTATTAACGACTCTAGGTGTTGCGCTTACGTCATCACTTTTGATGTCTACGGCCCAGGCTGGAGAAGTGTTAGACAAGGTAAAAGCTAAGGGTTTTGTCCAATGTGGTGTTAGCCAGGGTTTGCCTGGTTTTTCTAACACCGATGTTAATGGTGAGTGGTCTGGTCTCGACGTCGATTTTTGTCGCGGCGTAGCCGCTGCAATCTTTGGCGATGCCACTAAGGTGAAGTTTTCACCTCTGTCGGCTTCTGAGCGCTTTACTGCACTGCAGTCTGGTGAAATCGACATGTTGTCGCGTAACACCACTTGGACTCAGACACGTGATACGTCTTTGGGTATCAACTTTGCCGGCGTGACTTACTATGACGGTCAGGGCTTCATGGTTCGCAGAGACCTGGGTGTTACCAGTGCTTTGGAATTGGATGGTGCTTCAGTTTGTACCAACCAAGGAACAACTACCGAAGTTAACTTGGCTGACTACTTCCGCGCCAACAACATGACATTTGAACCAGTTGTGTTTGTTAAGGCAGACGAAGTTGTTGCGGCTTACGATTCAGGTCGTTGTGATGTTTACACCACCGATGCTTCTGGTCTGGCTGCTCAGCGCACCAAGCTGGCTGAACCTAATGCACACGTAGTGCTGCCGGAAATCATCTCTAAAGAACCACTCGGACCCGCAGTTCGTCATGGTGATGATCAATTCTTCGACGTTGTTAGCTGGGTTATCAATGCCACAGTTGAAGCTGAAGAAATGGGTCTGACTTCTTCAAACATCTCTCGCCTGTTGGTTGATTCCAACTCAGCGACACCTGCGGAACTTCGATTCGTTGGTCGTGAAGGTTCTTTAGGTGAAAACCTTGGACTGGACGCCAAATGGTCTTACAACGTCATTCGCTTAGTAGGTAACTACGGTGAAATTTGGGATCGCAACATTTCCGGTTTGGAACTGCCGCGTGGCCTGAACAACCTTTGGAACAATGGCGGCATCATGTACGCGCCACCAGTTCGTTAATCTTTAAAGATTAAAAGTTGATTGGTCCTACCTAACCACCTCGTTACGAGGTGGTTTACTAATAAAAATATACAGATCAATCCAGCCTTGTACACCAAGCTCCACAACTCTTTAGGTAAGTCAGCTGACTTCTCTACCCTCATTATTTTATATGGAATTCCGGGAGACCTTCTGTGAGCGAACTGAATGCTACTAACGCTCCGGCTAAACCCCCTTTTTGGCGAGATCCTGAAAAACGTGCCCTAGCATTTCAAATAGTGTTTTTAGCTATTGTGCTGTATATCGGTTATTCATTGGTAAACAACACCATGAACAACCTGGCATCTCAAGGAATTGCCTCCGGGTTTGGTTTTTTATCGACCAATACTGGCTTTGCCATTGCAGAAACGCTCATTGACTATAATGAGAGCTCCACCTATTTAGACTCCTTTTTTGTCGGCCTGCTCAACACCATTCTGGTGTCGGTGATTGGTATCTTTTTCGCTACTATCCTAGGCTTCGGCATGGGTATAGCCCGTCTGTCGAATAACTGGCTGATTTCGCGTTTAGCGGCTATCTATGTCGATACATTGCGTAACATCCCCCTGCTGTTGCAGCTGTTTTTCTGGTATTTTGCGGTCTTGCGACCCCTACCCAATCCGAAGCAGGCCATCGAATTCGGCAGCAATTTATTTCTCACCAATCGCGGTCTGTTCGGACCGAAACCCATCTATGAAGCAGGCTTCGGCTGGGTTTTTATTGGCTTCGTTCTGGCCGTTATCGGTACCGTAGTCCTATTTAAATGGGCCCGAAAACGTCAAGAAGCGACTGGCGAACTCTTTCCGGTGTATCGCACGGCGTTGGCCCTGTTAATAGGCCTGCCCCTTGTGATCGCCGCACTGAACGGTTTCCCAATGTCTTGGGATATCCCGGTCTTGAAGGGCTTTAACTTTCGCGGTGGCATGTCCTTAACACCGGAATTTTCATCGCTGGTATTTGCCTTGTCGATCTACACCTCGTCCTTTATCGCAGAAATTGTGCGTTCCGGAATACTCGCAGTCGATCAGGGTCAAACCGAAGCGGCCTTTGCCTTGGGTATTAAACCGGCTTGGACAACTCGCTTGGTCGTCGTACCGCAGGCCCTGCGGGTCATTATTCCACCCTTAACGTCTCAATATCTCAATTTGACAAAAAACTCGTCATTGGCAGCTGCCATCGCTTATCCAGATTTGGTTGCCGTATTTGCGGGCACCGCTCTGAATCAGGTGGGTCAGGCTGTTGAAATAATGGGCATGACATTAGCCGTGTATCTATTTTTAAGTTTGACCATTTCATTCTTTATGAATTGGTATAACTCGAAAATGGCCTTGGTCGAACGCTAGGAGTGTTGCAATGACAGAACAAAAATACGCTGTTGGTCTCCACCCCAATTTGCCGCCACCGAAGCACTCGGTGGGCGCCCTGCATTGGATTCGGTCGAGTTTCTTCAGTAGCCCTATGAACGCCATCCTGACGTTTTTCAGTCTGTTCTTGGTATGGCAAGTGGTACCGCCTTTTCTGAATTGGGCCATCTTCTCGGCCGACTGGCTGGGTGAAGATCGCAGTTCTTGCTCACGCGAGGGTGCCTGTTGGGTGTTTATCCGAGTTTGGTACGAGCAGCTCATCTATGGTCGTTATCCCGACGAGCAATTATGGCGGATCAATCTGTCCTATATCTTAGCGATCGCAGCCGCTGCACCGCTGTTTTTTGACGCGGTATCGCGTCAAATTAAGACCGCCTTGGTGCTGTTTTTGGTCGTGGTCTTTCCGGTTATCTGCTTCTACCTATACTACGGTGGCAGCTTCGGTCTGGAAATTGTTGAAACCTCGGTTTGGGGCGGTTTATTCTTAACTCTGGTGATTGCCGTCACCGGCATCGTGATGTCGCTGCCTTTGGGTATCTTACTCGCGTTGGGACGGCGTTCTGACATGCCGGTGGTGAAGTCAATCTGTGTTGTCTTTATCGAATTTTGGCGTGGCATTCCGCTGATCACCGTGCTTTTTATGGCCTCGGTTATGTTTCCGTTGTTTGTGCCGGAAGAGATGAGCCCCGATAAGCTGGTGCGTGCCCTAATCGGTGTTGCGCTGTTTTCGTCGGCCTATATGGCTGAAGTGGTCCGCGGCGGCTTGCAGGCTATGCCCAAGGGTCAGTATGAAGCCGCAGCGGCACTGGGTCTGAACTTCTGGAAAAGCACGATGCTGATTATTTTGCCGCAGGCACTGAAAATGGTGATCCCTGGCATCGTAAACACCTTTATTGGCTTGTTTAAAGACACCACACTGGTCCTGATTATTGGTCTCTTCGATCTGTTGGGTATGGCCCAGCTGGCGTCGACCAATCCGGATTGGTTAGGTTTTGCCATTGAAGGCTATGTCTTTGCGGCCCTCGGCTTCTTTGTGTTTTGTTTCAGTATGAGCCGTTACTCACAACATCTGGAACGTGTCTTAGATACTGGCCACCGAAATTAAGGAAACTCTGTAATGACTCAATTTGTTCAACGCGACTTATCGGAAGAAGTAGTCATCCAGCTCAACCAGATGCATAAGTGGTATGGCGATTTTCATGTTTTAAAAGACATTAATTTGTCAGTGAAGAAGGGTGAGCGGATTGTTGTGTGCGGACCCTCAGGTTCGGGCAAGTCCACCATGATTCGCTGCATCAACCGTCTGGAAGAGCACCAGCAAGGCCAGATCATCGTCAATGGCACCGAGCTGACCAGTGATGTGAAGAATATCGAGGAAGTTCGTCGGGAAGTTGGAATGTGTTTTCAGCATTTCAACTTATTTCCGCACTTGAGCATTCTGGAAAATCTGACATTGGCGCCGATGTGGGTTCGTAAGATCCCTAAAGCGGAAGCCGAAGCGACTGCCATGCATTATCTGGAGCGCGTTAAGATTCCGGACCAGGCTAAGAAGTATCCCGGCCAGCTATCCGGTGGACAACAGCAGCGCGTCGCCATTGCGCGGTCGCTCTGTATGAAGCCGAAAATTATGCTCTTTGACGAACCAACGTCGGCGCTCGATCCTGAGATGATCGCCGAGGTATTGGATGTCATGGTCGGTCTAGCGGAAGAGGGTATGACCATGATCTGCGTAACCCACGAAATGGGTTTTGCGCGTAAAGTAGCCGATAGGGTAATCTTTATGGACGCCGGTCAAGTTATTGAAGAGAACAATCCGCAGGATTTCTTCGACAATCCTGAAAACGAGCGGACTAAGTTGTTTTTGAGCCAGATCTTGGGTCACTAAACAACCGCAGCTCCGGCCGCAAAAAAAAAGCCCGAGGTCCTTATGGACCTCGGGCTTTTTTGTGTCGCCTACTCTAGAGCATGTTGCTTAGGCCACCGCCATTGGTAACGTGCAGATACCCAGCTCGCTCCAGCAACGTTTTGGCCACACCGGCCCGGCCGCCCGCAGCACAATAGACTGTGATCTCATCATCGGTGGCCATCGCCAAACCGGCACCCAACTGGATCGCTAACTGCTCGACGGGGAAATTGATTGCACCGGGTGCATGGCCGGTTTGAAACTCGGCAGGAGATCGGACATCAACTAAATATTGCATGGCTATTACCTCGTGGGCTAACGACTTCGATCCCTATATATTAGACAATCCTAATTTAAATACAAGCGATCTTTTTGGCCGCACTGTTTCCAATATGGAACAATCACCTGACCCACTACATTACACGGCCAGGCCCTTTTTCACCTCGGCGCATTTTTCCGGCCCGTACAGCTGATGCACCAACGCTAAGGCGAAGTCTATGGCGACACCGGGCCCGCGCCCTGTAATCAGATTGCCATCTATTTCAACAGCCGCCCCGGTATTAGTCCATTGGCAATCGAAGGCATCAAGTGCGCCGGGATAGCAGGTCAGTGTTCGGTGGGTGAGTAAGCCGGCGATCGCCAGGGCCTGGGGCGCCGCACAGATGGCGGCAAAGGGCCTATTATGGAGGTCCTGATCTTGCAGCAGGGCGTGCAGTATTGGGTCTTCGGCGAGACTGATAGAGCCGGGTAGACCGCCGGGCAGGACAATTAGGTCAAAGCGCTGGTCTTTGATTTGAGCCAGGGTGGTGTCGGGTACCAGCTTTAGGCCTCGACTGGCTTTGATCGGGCCGGGTCGCAGACCCGCGGTGACGACCTTGGCACCGGCTCGGGTGAGTATATCGCTAATGGCAACGGCTTCGAGCTCTTCGCAACCGTCTGCTAGGGGGACTAGTACAGTTTTCATGGTTGTGCTCCTGTTGTTTTATTATCCAGGATTTAACGACTGAGGCAGTGCCAGAACAGGACGTTTGGGTGTCACTTTGTCGCTGCTAGAGCACTACTGGGTAAGTTTGAACCCAGCCTTTGCCGTTGTCATCAGTTTTAAAGCGGCGGCGTCTGGGTTATTCTTGGCGGCTCTGTAGATCCGAGTTTCAGACTTGGGTTTTATAACCTCATTATGCGAGTTTCAAAATCAATGGAAACAAGTTACGTACCCGCCGCAATAGAGCGCTCTGTCCAGCAAGTATGGGCTCAAAAGCAGGTCTTTAAGGCCGTCGTCGACACCAATAAGGAGAAGTACTATTGCCTGTCGATGTTGCCCTATCCTAGCGGTGCCTTGCATATGGGCCATGTGCGCAACTATACCATTGGTGATGTGATCAGCCGTTTTCAGCGCATGCTGGGCAAAAATGTGATTCAGCCTATGGGTTGGGACGCCTTCGGGATGCCGGCCGAGAATGCGGCCATCAAACACGGCGTCGCGCCGGCCAAGTGGACCTTGGAAAATATCGACTATATGCGTACCCAGTTGAAAAGCCTTGGCTTTGCCTACGATTGGGAGCGCGAGGTGACCACCTGTAAACCCGAATATTATCGTTGGGAACAGTGGTTCTTTACCCGCCTGATGGCCAAGGACATGGCCTATAAAAAGTCGTCCTTTGTGAACTGGTGCCCACACGATATGACGGTATTGGCCAACGAACAGGTTCACGATGGCTGTTGCTGGCGTTGTGATACGCCGGTCGAACGCAAAGAGATGGAGCAGTGGTTTGTCCGCACCACCGCCTATGCCGAAGAATTACTCAGTGAACTGGACAATCTGCCCGGTTGGCCCGAGGAAGTGAAGGCCATGCAGCGCAACTGGATTGGTAAATCCAGAGGCGTCAACTTGCAATTCACCGTGCAGGACAGCCCGGACGTCGTTGAAGTCTATACCACTCGTCCAGACACGCTGATGGGCGTCACCTATTTGGCTGTGGCCTCGGCACACCCGTTGGCAACGGCCGCGGCGCAGGCAAATCCGGCGCTGGCGCAGTTTATCGATGAATGCCGCCAATCGACGACCTCCGAAGCCAATATGGCGACCATGGAAAAACGTGGTTGTGCCACCGGTCAGATGGCGATACACCCCTTAACCGGCAAGGCCGTGCCTATCTGGGCCGCCAATTTCGTACTCATGGATTACGGCACCGGTGCGGTTATGGCCGTGCCGGCTCACGATCAACGCGATTGGGAGTTTGCGCGCAAATACGGCTTGGCCATCGAGCAGGTCGTCGCGCCACTGGCAGACAGTGCAATAGCCTGCGATATTGAACACGAAGCCTTTACCGAGAAGGGCCAGTTGGTCCATTCTGGCGAGTTCGACGGTTTGACCTTTGAGGCCGCCTTCGACGCAATCGCAGCCGTTTTGGTCGCACAGAATAAGGGCTCGGTTGCGACCAACTATCGGCTCAGAGACTGGGGCGTAAGCCGCCAGCGCTATTGGGGCACCCCGGTACCGGTAGTCTATGTCGATGGTGTGGCCAAGCCGGCCGAGCAGTTTCCGGTCGAGTTGCCCTACGATGTCACCATCGATGGCATCAATTCACCGATCAAAAACAATCCTGAGTTTGAGCAAACTACCTGGCAAGGGCAGCCAGCGCTGCGTGAAACCGATACCTTTGACACCTTTATGGAATCGAGTTGGTATTATGCGCGTTACTGCACGCCCCATTATGATGAGGGTATGCTCGAGCCGGAAGAGGCCAATTATTGGCTCCCGGTCGATCAATATATCGGCGGTATCGAACACGCCACCATGCATCTGATGTATGCCCGTTTCTTTCACAAGGCGCTGCGCGATGAAGGCCTGGTGAACTCGAACGAACCCTTTACCCGTTTGCTGTGCCAGGGCATGGTCTTGGCAGAAACTTGGTATCGGCTCGATGGCACCACCAGGGTGTGGATCAATCCCGACGCGGTGACCCCCGAGCGGGATGAGCAGGGCCGTATCGTCGCGGGCATTGAAACGGCCACTGGAGCCGCGTTGGTCTACGCCGGTATGGCTAAGATGTCCAAGTCCAAAATGAACGGCAAGGATCCCCAGCAAGCGATCGATCTCTATGGGGCCGATACGGTCCGGCTGTTTTCAATGTTTGCCGCGCCCCCGGAACAAACCCTTGAGTGGACTGAAGCCGGCGTGCAAGGCGCAAAGCGCTTTCTCGAGCGAGTCTGGCGTGCGGTGCATCAGTTGGTTAGCGGTGACGCCCGGGTCGCGCTCGATCCGAGCCATCTCACCGCCGCCGAGAAAACGCTGCGGCGCAAGACCCATGAGACGATCGAGGGCATCACGCTCGACTTTGGTGAGCGTAAGACCTTCAATACCGCCATCGCTAAAACGATGGAGTTGCTCAATGCGGTCAATCAATTTACCGGCGACGGCGCGCAGAGTTCTGCCGTGGTAGGCGAAGCCTTGCAGGCGATCGTGGTGATGCTGTCGCCTATTGTGCCGCACATCAGTCAGAGCCTCTGGCAGGAACTGGGTCAGGACGGGTTGATCATCGATGCCGCTTGGCCCACAGTCGATCAGAGCGCCCTTGTAAAGGATACGTTGCTTTATGTGGTTCAGGTTAATGGCAAGGTGAGGGCGCGGCTTGAAGTGCCCGCCAGCATGGCCAAGGACGAGGTTGAAGTCTTGGCACTTAGTGATGAACATGTGATGAAGTTTCTCGAGGGGGTAACGATTCGCAAGGTTATCGTGATCCCTAACAAGTTAATCAATATAGTGGCCAATTGACGGCACCATCAGAGGTTGCACGCTTAGGGCTCTGGCTGACACCGGATGCCCTAGGGTGGGCCTGCTCGCACTGCGCTAATGGGGAACTCGGATGAAAATTGCCGCCGCTCAATTAGCGAAAAATCTCACGTCAATGCCGCTGCCAGCGGTTATTTGGCTCAGTGGTGATGAACCCCTATTGGTCCTCGAAGCCAGTGATCTGATCCGTGCCCAAGCGAAAAAGGCGGGTATTGAAGGGCGTATCTCGATCGATGTCGATGGATCATTCGACGGTTCGGAATTGATCGCCGCCAACCAGTCCCTGTCGCTCTTTGGCGACCGGGAATTGATCGAGTTGCGCATGCACGCTAAGTTTAACGACAAGGGCCGCAAAGCCCTGATGGAATATATCGCCCAGCCCAATCCAGACAATCTGTTAGTGATCGTGTCCAATCGGCTTGAGGCTGCCCAGACCAAGGCCAAGTGGTTTTTGCAGGTAGTCGCGGCGGGCTGGTGGTTGCCAATCTGGCCAATTGAGCACAGTCAGTTGTCCGGCTGGATTCGCACCCGCATGCAGCAAGCGGGTCTGCAACCCGAACCGGATGCGCTCACCCTGCTGGTCGATCGGGTCGATGGCAATTTGCTCGCGGCGAAACAGGAGATCGATAAGCTGCAATTGCTCGCCGGTGATGGCCAGGTCAGCGCTGAGATGATTCTCAATAGTGTCTCAGACAGCTCGCGCTACACGGTATTTGATCTCTCATCGGCCTTTTTGTCGGGCGATCTCACCCGAACACTGAAAATCATGCACGGCCTAGCCGGTGAAGGCATCGAGGCGCCCATTGTGCTCTGGCTGATCAGTCGAGAGCTGCGGTTGGTGATCGAGTTGTGCGAGGCCCAGGTGCACAACCAGTCGGTGCAGGAGGTCTTTAAGCGGTTGCGTATCTTCGAACAACGGCAAAAAGATTATCAATCGGCCATGCGCCGAGCGCCGGTCAGCCACTATCAGCGTTGTTTGATCGCCTGTTCTAAGATTGATGGCATGATCAAAGGTCAGACCAAGGGCGACCCGTGGACCCTTATCAGTGAAATGTTGGTAGCCATCAGCGCCCCCCAATTACCGGCCTATCAACTGTAACGCGCACTGACAATCGCGCCAGCGCAAATGGCACAGGCACTCTGCGGTCTGTGACCCAGTCGACTCCACTTATTAGCAAGGACTTTTAAATGATCTATCTCACCGGGCTGACCCTGGCCTTGGGGCTGATCGTCGCGATCGGTTCGCAAAATGCCTGGGTGCTCAGCATGAGTCTGCGCGGCCAGCGACCTTGGCCGATCGCGCTGGTCTGTATGAGCGTCGATGTCGTGCTGATGGCCATCGGCGTGGTGGCCTT
>JBLHFL010000063.1:0-9594 GCA_047618105.1 Granulosicoccus sp. | reverse complement strand
ACGGCAAAATCGATGTCATAGCGCTGCTTCAAATTCTTGTGCGTCCAATTGGTAAAGGTGGTCGAGAAAAACACATCATTGGGCACCACTATGTCTTTGCCATCAAAGGTTTCCAGCGTAATGGAGCGTAGATTGACATCGCGAATGGTGCCGCCGCGCGAATCCGCCAATTCAATATAGTCGCCAATGGACAAGGACCGTTCCAAGAGGATAATGAGTCCGGAGACAAAGTTCGATGCGATGGACTGTAAGCCAAAACCGATCCCGACACCGATTGCCCCACCCAAGACCGTTAGCGTGGTCAGGCTGATGCCGAGCACATTCAAGAGCACCAAGAACATCACCACATAGAGCAGCACCTCGAACAGTTTGGCGATGACCTCTTTGGTGCTCGAATCCAGGCCAGTCCGACTGCGGATGGTTTTTTTTCCGAGCCGATTTGATTCCTTGCCGAGCCAAAACAGAATGGCACCGAAGTACAGTACTCGACACAGATCATAGATTGAGAAGTGAATATTACCCACGTTGAGCGCATAGGCTTCGAGCGCATTGATGGCCGGGGTCAAGACATCAAAGGCGTTTAACAGGATCAGCGGCACCACGGTATAGATCAGCGCCTTGGCATAGACCTGTGCCTTGAGGTAACCCAGGGCGTAGCGCACCACGATCAAGGCCCCGATCAAACTCTGCGTCAAGGACACCAATTGACTGGTACGGCCCTCGCTTTCCAGGCCGTAAATTAAAAACACCAGGAGTACAAACCAGATCAATAGGGTCAGGGAATGGCTGAAAAAACTCTGCACTTGCCTTAACAGCGCCAGCTTAGGCTGGTCGATGTGCGGCAGAAATTTACGCACCATAGCGGCCATGCCGAAGGCCAAAGACCACAACAGCAGAACCGCCAACAATTGCACCGCCGTTGGGTCGGTCAGCACACGGGTGATCAAGGGCGACATCGGCAAGTCGTCAAAAAACAGCATAGTAGGTTACTCCGGTGCGACAGGGTGGGAAGCCGATTGCAGCTCAGCACGAGCCTGTTCGATCACCCGTAAAACAAGGGGTTTGATTTTATTGTGCTGATGATAACAGGCAACTACCGGACGTGCGCAGACATCCGCGCCCGCAATCCGATACAGCAAGCGATCCAAATAACCGGCCACTCGCTGCGCAGGTAAATAGGCACAGCCACCCTGACGCAACAACAGATCCAGTGCCAACGGCACCAGGCCGGTTTGCAACCGGGTCGAGCTTGTTCGACCTAAATTGTTCAGCGACCCGGGAAGAACGCCCCAATCTAGCTCGATATAACCGGACAGGGCAGTCGCATCGGCCAAATCGCGCGGCTCCGACGCGACCAGTATCAAGTTCACCGGCGGCAGGTCAAGGGTGCGAATATCACTGTGTTTGGGCTGCTCAAACTGGAAGGCCAAATCCAGGGTTCGATCCAGGAGACGCCGATTCAGCTGGTCGGGTGACATCGCGTCGGCCTGCACCTGTGGTCCGTCATCATCGGCTAGGGTGGACTGCAGGGTCTGCTGGACAAAAGATTCCCAGAGACTAAATGGCGCGCCTATACTCAGGGTAGCCTGGTCGGTAGCCGTGCTGACCAGCTCGTGCAGCGTCACGTCCCAGGCCGCCAATACCGACCGGGCATGAGGTATCAAGCGCTTTCCGGTGTCGGTTAACTGGAGATTATTGCGATAGCGGGCAAACACCGGACTGCCCAGCGCCGATTCAAGCAGCTTGATACGCGCACTGACCGCGGCTTGGGTCAGAAAAAGCGCCTCAGCCGCCCGTCCGAAGTGACCGGTTTGCTGGACGGCTAAGAAGGTCTTGAGTAATTCCGTATCCATACAGCCCACCCTAATGCTGGAAAATTTACGCCTCGAATTGGGGCTCCGGTGAGGCTTAGCTGGACTAAGCTTAGCCAAAGTTGCAAATATACCCTAAAGCCGGTCGATAATGAGCATATTTTCACCCCAACGAACGCGTTCTAGCCTCGTCAATCGACTAGAACCCTCAGCGAATTTCACGTCACCTAAAATGACGAAAATAGTTGTCGACTTTGAACACCAAGATCGTGATGATGCGCGGCCCAAAATATTCCCTTTTTGGCACTGCAATTATTTTTTTAAGCTAGTTAGAACAAGAGGTACGCGTTATGAAAATTGCTGTTTTATCGAGAAATGAGAATCTGTACTCCACAAGACGTCTCAAGGAAGCCGGCGAAGCGCGTGGCCATCAGGTTGATGTAATCGATACACTCCACTGTTATATGGACATCACCCGAAGTCGGCCGGCGGTGCGCTATCAGGGTCATGAGTTACCCTACTATGATGCTGTGATTCCGCGCATCGGCGCATCCGTGACCTTTTATGGCGCCGCAGTGGTCCGACAGTTCGAAATGATGGGTACCTTTTGCATCAATGAGTCAGTCGCGATCAGTCGATCGCGCGATAAACTGCGTTCTCTGCAGCTGCTGTCCCGGCGCGATGTCGGGCTACCGCGCACCGGTTTCGCTAACCGACCCGATAATGTCAAGGATCTGATTAAGAACGTCGGTGGTGCGCCACTGGTGATCAAACTCTTGGAAGGCACCCAGGGCATTGGTGTCGTTTTAGCCGACACCAACAAGGCCGCCGAGAGCATTATCGAAGCCTTTATGGGCTTAAAAGCCGACATACTGGTTCAGGAGTACATTAAGGAAGCCGGCGGTGCCGATATTCGATGCTTCGTGGTCGGCAACAAGGTCGTCGCCGCGATGAAACGCCAGGGCGGCGAAGGAGAGTTTCGCTCCAATTTGCACCGTGGCGGCACGGCGACATTGGTCCGGCTGAGCAAAGAAGAGCGCGCCACGGCCGTCAAGGCAGCCAAGGTCATGGGCCTGAACGTCTGTGGTGTCGACCTGTTGCAGTCGTCCAATGGACCGGTGGTGATGGAGGTGAATTCCTCGCCCGGTTTAGAGGGCATCGAACAGTCTACCAATAAGGACGTTGCCGGCCTAATCTATGAGTTTATTGAAAACAATGCCGCCCTGATCAGCACTAAAACCAAGGGCAAGGGTTAAGCGGCCCACTGAATCGACTGAACATTAACCTAAGAGAAGCGCGCGACAATGGCCACGACACCCCTGGTGATAGGCAATCAAGAAATTTTACCCGGACGCAGTTACCGTATTGAGCTGCCGGTTGCCCGGCTCTATACCGACACCGAAGTGACCATGCCGGTCTATGTGATCCGCGGTAAACGCCCTGGGCCGAGTGTTTTTGTCTC
Organism: Granulosicoccus sp.; assembly: GCA_047618105.1. GTDB lineage: Bacteria > Pseudomonadota > Gammaproteobacteria > Pseudomonadales > Natronospirillaceae > Reinekea. The sequence goes on along the minus strand of JBLHFL010000063.1, from coordinate 6,321 downwards.
CGCGGCCATTCACGGCGACGAACTGAACGGCATCGAGATAGTCCGGCGCCTGATTCAGTCGAAGACCCTGAAGGTCAGTGCCGGCACGCTCTATCTGGTGCCTATGGTCAATGTCTATGGGGTTCTGAACCAAAGCCGCTATATGCCCGATCGACGCGACCTCAACCGAAGCTTCCCGGGCTCCGCTAAGGGTTCGTTGGCCGGTCGAGTGGCCAATATGTTGATGGAAGAGATCGTTAATCGCTGCCAATATGGCATCGATTTACACACCGGCGCGATACACCGTTCCAACTTACCGCAGGTGCGCGCCTTTCTTGAAGATCCGGAAACGCTCAAGCTGGCCCAAAACTTTGGTGTGCCGGTGTTACTCAACTCCAATCTGCGCGATGGTTCACTGCGCGAAGCGGCCGTGGCCTTGGGTACCAAGATCTTAATTTACGAAGCCGGCCAAGCCCTGCGCTTCGATGAGTTTTCGATTCGTGCTGGCGTGACCGGCGTGCTCAATGTTCTGACCTATTTGGGACTGCTAACCCGTAAGATGCCGAAAAAAATCGTTCAGCCCTATGTCGCCAACAACAGTGCTTGGGTGCGCACTGGGTTTAGCGGTATCGTTAACCATCTTAAGAATCTCGGCGACCTGGTACAAAAAAATGACGTATTGGCAACGATCGGCGGCCCGTTCGGCGAGGTCTTTGGCCAGGTCCTCGCGATACGCTCCGGTATTATTATCGGCAAACTGAACATTCCATTGGCGCAGGAAGGCGATGCTCTGTTCCATATTGCCTTTTTTACGGAGTCCGATGAGGACGTTTACGACAACATTGAGGTTATGCAAGAAGCTCTGATGCCCGACCACCCCTTTATCCTGGCTGGGGACTAGCTATCCGCCGCGATGCCAAAAACCGTCCGTCTCAGCCAATGGCCTGTCTTAGGCATTGTCACCTTTTTGGATAAGGAACAGGTTATGGTAATCTTTCCAAATACCAAGACATTTGGAAAACCGCTGGTTACTAAGACCCAAAAACGGTTCAACACCGATAAGGAAAAGCAGGAATGAGTGGCAAAAAACAACCTGTTGCTGGCGGCGAGCCCGCAGTTGAGGATAAATTTCTGGTCGGCAGTCTGGAAAATTGTGATCTGCCGGCACTGGGCATCAGTGACTTAAATGTTCGGGTCGACACCGGCGCGAAGACCTCGGCCTTGCACGTGGATCAAATTCGGAAGATAAAGAAGGACGGCAAACCTTGGGTGGCATTCGCCATTCACCCCAATATCCATAAGGTCGACGACTGTATTTATTGCGAAGCGCCACTGCGGGATATTCGTAAGATAAAGTCCTCCAATGGGGTCACCGACGAACGCTATATTATCCGCACGACCATAAGCCTAAATCGGCAGATATGGGAAATTGATATTTCATTGACCGACCGTTCCGACATGAGTTATTTGATGTTATTGGGCCGAGAGGGCATGGGTAATCGTTTGCTAGTCGACCCCTCTGAAACTTATTTACTGGCTCGTTAGCCTGGCCCATGCAACATCGATTGGTAAAATGGGATAGCCTTATCGGCTCGGGGTCTATCGGCCTAACTTACTACTCCTGCGCCGCCTCGGCTGTGGGTGAATCACTCTCAAAAGTGGGTATCTGAAACCCGGCGCCCATCGATACATAGCTGAGTTTTCGGCCGGTGTATTTGAAATAGAACGCCCATACCTTTTCATGTTCGGTTTCAGCAGCCTTGAGTTGCTTGCAGCAGTTCACAAACTCTTGCTCTTCAGCCGTTACCGGCACCTGATGGCCACTGGCTAGGTTCTTATAGGCCTCGCCATGCCGTTCAATTAGATCAGCTTGTTTTTTAGAGAATTGGCCACTGCGCGCGAAACCATAGGGGAAGTGTAAGCGATCGGCAAAAGCTTTTGGGCTGTAAAAAGACGCGATGGTATTCATTAGGGTTAATTCCTTTTTAGGTAGCGGTTGCGCGAATTATCGATAAGCTTTTCCCGCCTGTACAATTTATTATTTTTATTATAACCACAAAAATAAATAACCAATTTGTAATGCAAAGTTAAAAAAAATCCCATGCGCGATAAAACTATCAGAATAGTTAAAAAAACATCAGAATAATTAAAAAAACTATTGGCATGGGCATCAATCAGGTCATCTTTCCAAAAAGACTACTGGAATGGAGTCAAAAACTATTGGCCATTCTGTAACGCCAATCGACAAAACGCGTTAAATAAAGCCAGTCCTTGACCGACGGTTAGGTTTGAGCTTAGTTGTCCTCGATAGCTGCGTTTTTCTGGCATTTAGGGAAAGAGGGATTTTCTAGTGGAGTCAAGCTAAGAGCGAGCAGTGCATAGCCCTATTGGGCCGGTAACGGATTGGCCGAGGCCTCTTGCTCGAACGCATCGGAACGGTAATAATGCCGGCCCACCCCCCTCGCCTCCCATAGATTGGACTATCAGATGGATTGGAAAATATTTCTAACGATCTTCGTCTCGGTTTTTATTGCCGAACTGGGCGATAAGACCCAGCTGGCCACCATGCTGTTTGCCGCCGACAAGGCGGTGAGTAAAACCACCGTCTTTCTCGCGGCATCGGCAGCTCTAGTCGTTGCATCCGCCATCGGCGTGGTCGCCGGCAGTCTGTTATCGGAATATATTAATGAGAAATATCTGCACTATATAGCCGGCGTGGGCTTTATCGCGATCGGCGCCTACACCCTCTATAACGCCTAATCGGCCGACCCCTTATAGAGATTTCCGTAACGTTCTACGTAGGTCAGATAGACCCGCAGATCAAACTCTAACTGGTGATAAGCCGGCAGCATATGCCGGCAGAGCTGATAAAAGGCCTTGTTGTGGTCCTTTTCTTTCAGATGGGCCAACTCGTGCACGACAATCATCTGCAAAAATTCGGCTGGGGTTTTTTTAAATAGCGTGCTGATACGAATCTCGTTTTTGCTCTTTAGCTTATGCCCCTGCACCCGCGACACAAAGCTGTGGGTTCCGAGCGCGTTATTGACGACATGAATCTTGGGATCGTAGACAATCTTGCTGAGCGCATCGGACTTCTTCAAATAGGTCTGCTTCAAGCCGAGGACAAAATCGCGCAACGCCTTATCATTGGCGACCGAGTGTATTGTCGGGTATTTATCGAGCAGAAAGCGATCCAGCCGATTGTCATCGATCAGGCCTTGCACTTGCGCCTGTAAGTCGGGGCTATAGGCTGAGAGGTATTTGAGCGTGGACATTGGATCGACTTTAACTCCAGATAAGGACTACCCACTATACCCTAAAGCGAGCGGCAGTTACCCCGCGCTTATGCCTTAGGCACCCTCGAACGTCCATTGCGCGCTCTCACTCTGTGCCACTTAGCGGTATTGCAAGCACTGGCTACGAATAGGAGTAGAAGCCATGGCCCGATTTTTTACCATATAAACCGGCATCCACCATCTGCTGCAGCAAAGGACAGGGCCGGTACTTGCTGTCCTTAAAACCATCGAGTAAGACATTCATAATGAACAGGCAGGTATCCAAGCCAATAAAATCGGCCAGCTCCAGAGGCCCCATTGGATGGTTCATGCCCAGTTTCATGACCGCATCGATGTCTTCGCGGCTGGCCACTCCTTCATAGAGGGTAAAGATGGCTTCGTTGATCATCGGCATCAGAATTCGGTTGGATACAAAGCCCGGATAGTCTTTGACGGTGACCGGCGTTTTCTGGATACGCTGGGTTAAGTCGTGCAACGCCTGATAGGTCGCATCACTGGTCTGTAGAGCGCGGATTAATTCAACCAGATCCATCTGGGCAACTGGGTTCATAAAATGCATGCCCATAAAACGATCCGCTCGGTTGGTGGCGGCAGCCATTCGGGTCAGTGAGATGGCGCTGGTGTTGGACACCAAAATTGTCGAATCGGGGCAGATTCGATCGAGGCTTTGAAACAGCGCGATCTTGGTCGGTTCTTCCTCACTAACGGCTTCAATCACCAGGTCGCAGTCAACAAAGCGATCCATATGCGGCGCGGTATGAATATTGTGTATTGCTTGGGTACGTTGAGCGGCACTGAGCGAACCCTGGTCGAGACTGCGTTGGATCTTCAAGACGGCATGTTGCAGATGGCTTGGTTGATTGTCCACCAGCTGAACTTGGAAGCCTTGCTGGGCAAAGACCTGAGCAATGCCGCTGCCCATCGTGCCGGCACCGAGGACACCTACGCTTTTGATCGTCATATCTTGTTTCCTCTCGCACGGCTGTTTCCGGAATGGGCTGCAGCCAGACATGTGTTTCAGTAATGTCGGCCCCAGTCACGAATCGACCCGGGCAGTATTGCCTAATTTGACCTTCGCTGAGCTGATCCCAATCAATCCGGGCCATGTCCGCCAAATCTCCCGGTCGGATTTGCGCCGCGACCAATGATCTGATGGAGAGTTGCATCGAGATTGCAGCGTTTGTCGATTTACCCACCCTGAAGCCGTGCAGACCAAGGGAATTAGCGCTATGTTAATAGCTTAGTGAGTCCACAAAGGTGCGCACATGTTGAGGTTACGCAATGTCAGTAAGGCCTATGGCGGCGTCTCGGCCCTGAACGAGATGAATCTAGACATCCCCGAAGGCCAAATATTCGGTCTGCTTGGCCCCAACGGGGCCGGCAAGACGACCCTGATTCGTTGCCTGATGGGTCTGCAGAATATCAGCCAGGGCCAGATCCGGCTCTTTGATCGCTACCCACCCGGCGCTGCGGCGGTGCGCCCCTTGCTCGGTTATATGCCTCAGCAGTTGGCGATCTATGATCATCTGACCGTGCGTGAGAATCTGCGTTTTTTTGGCCAGGTCTACGGCTTATCGCCCCCCCTAATAAACCAGCGCAGCGATGCGCTGCTGGCTATGACCGAACTGGAGAGTAAGGCCGACACCCTGGCCCTTCAGCTCAGTGGCGGAATGATTCGTCGCCTAATGCTGGCCACTGCGCTTATCCACAAGCCCCGCTTTCTAATCCTCGATGAACCGACGGCTGGAGTTGATCCGGTGTTGCGCTTGAAATTTTGGCGCTGGTTCCGTGAGCTGTGTGACGACGGCACCAGTATCTTGGTCACCACACACCATATTAACGAAGCGGCCCAGAGCGATCAGATTGTGTTTTTACGCCAAGGCCAGGTAATCGGTCAAGGCACACCGAGTGAACTGCAGACCCAATTTGGCGGCGACAGCTTGGAAGAAACCTTTATTAGTGTTGCCGAGCAAATTGCCCCCCAAGGCCTAGGCGGTGAGCTATGAAAGCCTTAGTAGTCGCTCGCCGTCTGATACGCGAGATCGTGCGAGATCGGCGCACCCTAGCCTTCTTTTTTATGGCCCCACTGATTGTGATGTCATTGATGTACTACGCCCTGCTCGACGGCGGCAAGGCCAATGTCGCCCTGGTGACCAAAGGCGCGATGGATCTATTCCGCTATGACCTAGAGCAAACGCTCGCCGCAGAGCCCGATATTAACCTGATCGCGATCGAACTGAATGACGACCTAAGCGATCCGCAGCAGATCTCAGACCGAATCCTGACCCGAGTAAAGAGCGGCGAGTTCGACGCCGTGCTGTATCTGTCGGAACAGCTGTTGGTCGATCGCTTCGATGGCAAAGCCGGTGATCTGACGCTTTTCTTGGAAGGTTCCCGGCCGACCCGAACCGGTAATGCCCTCGGCGCCATCTCCTCGGCCATGGATGATTTGGCCGGCTCCCTACCGGTGGTGATCGATGCCCAATGTTCCGCCCTATGCGCCAACTCGGTCAATATTCAGCCGATGAACCTGCAAAAAGTTTATGCCTATGGCAGTGAAGATTTATCCGTGGTCGATTTCTTCTTACCGGTGTTTCCACCTTTTTTTGTGTTCTTTTTTACCTTTATTATTTCCGCCATCACCTTCCAGCGCGAACGCGTCAGTGGCACCCTTGAACGTTTACTAATTTCCCCACTGGGTTTCAATAATGTTGTAATCGGTTACGTAATGGGTTTTGCCCTCTTCGCCAGCATCCAGGCAATAATCGTACTGTCCTTTGTCTTGGCCTTGATCGACATGCCGCTTAGCGCCTATCAGATTATGGTGGTGGGGTTGATCACCTTTAGTCTGCTCTTGGTTGGCCTGACCTTAGGCCTGCTGGCCTCCTATTTGGCCAAAAACGAATTTCAAGCGATTCAGTTCATTCCCATCGTGATTCTGCCGCAGATTTTCCTAGCCGATATGATCTGGTCGATCGACGATTTTCCGCCGGTCTTTCAGTGGTTATCGGTCATTATGCCGCTTACCCATGCCAATCAAGCGATG
>JBLHFL010000062.1:0-9609 GCA_047618105.1 Granulosicoccus sp. | reverse complement strand
TCCGCATCCCAGAAGACTTGTCGGTGATAGGTTTTGATGATGTATTGATGGCGAACTATGTCAAGCCACGCTTGACCACAATGAATTTCCCAGCCTATGAAATGGCTCGGACCAGCGCGCGCATGGCGCTGGATGAGGTCTATGCTAAACGCTCACCGAAAGGCATGGAGTTTAAGCCCAACCTGGTGATTCGGGACAGTGTTCGGGATCTCAACGCCTGAGGCCAAGCCCCAGGCGCAGTAAGCAACCTAGACGTTAAACCGGAAGTGCATCACGTCGCCGTCCTTAACGATATATTCCTTACCTTCCAGACGCCACTTGCCCGCTTCTTTGGCACCGGCCTCGCCCTTGCAATCGATAAAATCTTGATACGCAATGGTCTCAGATCGAATAAAGCCTTTCTCGAAGTCGGTGTGGATCACGCCGGCGGCGTTGGGCGCAGTGGCACCTACCTTAACGGTCCAAGCGCGAACTTCCTTGACCCCAGCGGTAAAGAAGGTCTGCAGCCCGAGTAGGTTGTAGGCGGCTCGGATGACCCGGTTCAAACCCGGTTCTGCCATACCCAGATCGGCCAGGAATTCCAGCTTCTCCTCTGTTTCCAACTCGGCAATTTCGCTTTCCAGTTTGTTGCAGATGACCACAACTTCGGCATTCTCTTTGGCCGCAATGGCGCGCACCAGGTCGAGGTAAGGATTGTTTTCGAAGCCGTCTTCATTGACGTTGGCAATGTAGAGCGTCGGCTTGATGGTGAGCAAGTTAAAGGGCGCTAAATCACGCTGCTCTTCGTCGGTCAGTTCAATCGAACGCACCGGGATCGCGAGATCGAGGGTCGGTTTGATCTTCTCCAACAGCTCAACCTGGCGCATCGCTTCCTTGTCTTGGCCCTTAGCCTTCTTCTGCAGACGCAACAATTGCTTGTCGACGCTTTCCAGATCCGACAGTGCCAGCTCGGTATTGATTACTTCAATATCGGAGACCGGATCAACCTTGTTGGCCACGTGGATAACATTGTCGTTATCAAAACAACGCACGACGTGGGCAATGGCATCGGTTTCACGAATATTAGCGAGAAATTTATTGCCCAAGCCTTCACCCTTGGACGCGCCGGCAACCAGGCCGGCAATATCGACAAATTCCATGGTGGTTGGAATAATGCGTTGCGGCACGATGATCTCAGCAATCTTGTCTTGGCGCGGATCGGGTACGGGCACGACTCCGGTATTGGGTTCGATGGTACAGAACGGAAAGTTTTCAGCATCGATGCCGGCCTGTGTTAACGCATTGAACAGTGTAGATTTACCGACATTGGGTAAACCGACAATTCCACATTTAATACCCATCTTGTGATCTCCAGAAATTATTCGGCTTTAAAGCTGTGTAGCTGGTTCATCGCCTTGGCCCAGTCGCCGGAAAGGGCTAAGGGCAGTTGTTCGAGCGCGCAATCGATGGCCCGCTCTAGACTGATTCGTTCTTCCACTCGGGCCAGCTGCAACACGTAGTTGGCGACATCGCGCGCCGACCCCGGGTGGCCGATACCCAAACGTAAGCGGTAAAATTCTCTATTGTTACCCAGGCAGGCGATAATGTCGCGTAGCCCATTGTGGCCGCCATGGCCGCCACCTTTCTTAAAACGTGCGTTGCCCGGTGCTATATCGAGTTCATCGTGGGCAATCAAAATCTGTTCGACCGGTATCTTAAAGAATTGTGCGTAGGCGCCGACGGACTGACCACTTCGATTCATAAAGGTCATCGGTTTCATTAACGCAATCTTTTCACCGTCTATTGTGAGTTGGCAGGTTTCTGCCTGATACTTGCTGTCATTTTTCCAGGTGCCCGCGTGCTGACGCACCAACTGATTGACGAATTCAAAACCGGCATTGTGGCGAGTTTGATCGTATTGCGGTCCTGGGTTACCCAGGCCAACGATAAAACGAATGACATCTTTCATGATAAGTTCTGTATGGTCCGAAATGTAAAAAAGGGCCGTGAAGGCCCTCTTAATTAGCGATCTATCACAGCATTACTCTGCTGCTTCTTCTACATCGCCGCCTGTTGCTTTAACAATAGAGACAACCGGTGCATCGTGGTCAGCACCCTTTTTCAATTCAATCAGCGTGACACCCTTAGGCAATTTCAATTCAGCCAAGTGAATGACGGTACCAACAGTCAAGCCAGCAACATCGACCGCGATAAACTCCGGCAAATCGCCAACCTTACAGGTCACTTCAACTTCTGATGCTGCGTGCAGCACCTTGCCACCGGCTTTAATAACGCCTTCTTCGTTCAGGAAGTGCAATGGAACACGCTTATGAACGATGGTGCTCTTGGTAACGCGCTCAAAGTCAGCGTGCGTTGGGAAGCCGGTAGCGGGATGACGTTGAAGATCCATCAAGATGGCTTGCTCAGTCTTTTCACCGATTATCACGCTCAAAACATGAGAATAAAATGCTTCGTTCTCAAGGGCTTTGATCATTTCACGAACTTCGATGGTCAGGCTCTGTGGCTTGCGATTTTTAGCGCCGCCGTAAATAACTGCAGGTATTTTACCTTCGTGGCGCAGGCGGCGGCTCGCACCTTTCCCTGTCTCTCCACGAACTACTGCATTGATCTCAAAAATTCCAGACATTTTCTAATGCTCCAAAAATTAACCAAGCAGCATTTGCGACCAATGCTGCCCGTATTTATAAAGTGAGTTCCTAAGAAGTTGAGCCGAAAAAGACTCTAACTGTTGCGAATGTCGTCGAATTAACGAAACATTGCGCTGATGGACTCTTCGTTACTGACGCGTCGAATGGCCTCTGCGAGGACCCCTGACATCGAAAGCTGGCGGATCTTAGCACAGTTTTGGGCCGCGGACGAGAGCGGAATGGTGTCGGTTACCACCAGCTCCAATTGGGAGTTGGTGATCCGTTCAACCGCCGGGCCACTTAACACCGGATGGGTCGCATAGGCGACAACCTTGCGTGCGCCAAACTTGATCAGGGCCTCTGCCGCCGAGCACAACGTGCCCGCGGTATCGACCATATCATCGACCAGAATGCAGGTTCGATCGCTAACCTCGCCGATAATATTCATGATTTCGGCCTCATTGGGGCGCGGTCGGCGCTTATCGATAATCGCCAGATCGGCGCCCAATTGTTTAGCGATGGCGCGCGCGCGCACCACGCCGCCCACATCGGGCGAGACGATGACCATATTTTCATAGCCTTGCTTCTGGATATCGTCGAGCAGGATCGGCGAGCCATAGATGTTATCGACCGGGATGCTGAAAAATCCTTGGATCTGTTCGGCGTGCAAGTCGACCGTAAGGATACGATCTATGCCGACCACGGTAAGCATATCGGCCACGGCCTTGGCCGAAATCGGTGTGCGCGATGAGCGCGGTCGGCGATCTTGGCGGGCATAGCCGAAGTAAGGAATCACCGCGGTGATGCGCCCGGCGGATGCTCGGCGCAAGGCGTCGGCCATGAAGATGATTTCCATCAGGTTGTCATTGGTCGGCTGACAGGTTGGCTGAATAATGAAGACATCGGCCCCGCGCACGTTCTCAATGAGATCGATGGCCACTTCGCCATCGCTGAACTTACTGATTGAGGCTTCCCCGAGTGGAATAGCCAAGCGCTCGACAACCTTCTTCGCCAGTATAGGGTTGGCATTTCCCGTAAAGACCATCATTTTTGACACTGCTATCACCCTTTGATTGGCTGGTTTTGATAAAACATAACCGGGTGTCAATGGCACCCAGTCTGGAAACTGGGTCAGGCTGTTGGCGGCGAAATCTGGCGCAGCACCGGTGAGTGGTTTATACCCTGGGCGAGGAATACACTCAGCTCGGGGTGGTCCAAGGTTAATCGTTGCAAAATATCACTCGCGTGGCTCTTATTGGTAAGGCTTAAAAATAGGCAGGCCCCGGTGCCGGTCAGCTTGGCTTGGCCGTAGAGCTGACAAGCTTGGAAGGCTCTGTCTATAGCGGGATAGAGCGTGCGCACCAAGGGCTCAAAATCATTGTGGCCGGACTCGGCGAGCGCGGCGTCGATTGTGCTAGCCGGGGTGTCACGTGTCAATTCCGGGTGTCCAAAGAGTCGGGGTGTGGCCACATGTACGTGGGCAAAGACCACCAGATACCAGCGCTCAGGCAGTGGCATCGGTGTTAAACGCTCGCCAATGCCCTCGGCCCAGGCCGTTTGCCCTCTAACAAACACCGGTACATCGGCGCCGAGGCGGGCGGCGAGTATCAGCAGGTCCGCTTCAGACACCTGCAATTGATAGAGGTGGTTTAATGCCAGCAATGTTGTTGCAGCATCGGAACTGCCGCCGCCGATGCCGCCGCCGAGCGGGAGTCGCTTGTCGAGGTGGATATGAACATTAAAGGTCTGGCCGCTAAAGGCCGCCAGTGAGGCAGCAGCACGGATCACCAGGTTGTCGTCATTGACCAGTTCCGGTTGATTGCAAGTGAGCGTGACACCGCCCTGTTGACCGACTGTGAAAGTCAATTCATCGCCATAATCCAGCAGCTGAAAAAGTGTCTGCAATTGATGATAGCCGTCGGGACGTCGTCCGGTAATGTGCAGGAATAAGTTCAGTTTGGCCGGCGCGGACAGGGTAAGGCTGTTTACAGGCAATTGGGACTCTTAGGGCAATGTTACCGTTAGGGCAATCTAACTAGGACAATCTAAGGTGAGGTGGGTAACCAGTCTCTAATGATAAGTTTACCGCGATCCTCACCGTTGATGAAGACTAATTTTCGCGGCAGGTTGATCGGTGCGGCAAAATAGTCGCTTATATCAACCGTCCAACCGGCCTGAATGATGTGGCTAATCTGACCCTGTTCATTGCGGCCGAGCGAAAAGGCCTTACCGGGACGTGCCTCGGCGCGTACCCAGAACTGCAAATAATCCAATGGCAGATCCATTGAGGTGGCGTTATACAGCAGGCCGTTAAGGCTTTGAGCGGTTTGCTGCTGACCATCCTTGATAAGGCTAACCCGGCCTGGCTCGCCTTTGATGCTAATCTTGCCCTGGCCAAAGGGGCCACTGAGGACAATTTGAAACATTTCGTTTTGCTGCACCCAGTCCAAATTAAAGCTCGTGGCCTGGGTGGGGTTTTGAATCGCCATCTTGCCACTGAACGCCCAATCACCCTGGATCGTCTGAGTTTTCGGGCTCATCAGGCTGCAACCGGATAAGAGCATCAGCGCGACCATGAGCAGAACATTTGGGGCGCTGCTTGGTCTATTCACTAAATAGCTCGGTTAAAATCTCAATCCGATTGCTATCGGGATAGTTGCGGATGACCTCGGCGAGCAGATCGCGCGCTTCGCTCGGGCGTTTGAGGTCCCACAAAACCTGGGCGAGATGGGCCGCAACCTCATCATTTTTCATCCGGCTGTAGGCCTTCTGGAGCCAAAGTAGTGCCTGATTGAGATCGCCCGTGCGATACAGATGCCAGCCTTTTGAATCCTGATATGCTGGATTGTCTGGATCACTGGCCAAAGCCTGATCAATATAGCGACCGGCGGTGTCCAAGTTCTTATTCATATCGGCCCATGAATAGCCCAATGCATTGAGCGCGTTGGCGTTATCCGGTTCAAGCTTGAGCACCGCGACGAGATTGCTTTCCATAAGCGCCATCCGGCCCAGTCGCGCAGCCAAAAGGGCCTTATCGTAGAGCAGGTCGGCATTGTCCGGGTATTGTTGGAGGGCATCTGTAAGGCTGGACCAGGCCAGATCGCTTTGGTCAATCAACTGGTAGTAGTTGGCTTGTAAGCGCCACAAGACCTGTGCCATGTCGGGCATGGCCAGTTTGCCCGCCGTGATCGCGGCTTGGATGCGCTGCTCGTCTTGCGGTCGAGCCAGGGCAATCCATTCGGCCAAGGCAGAGCTCAGATAAGGCGTCTCAATAACCTGTTCAAAGTGGTCTGTGGCCAGATCGGGCATTTCGTTTAACAGATCGATCCGGCCCAGAAAATAATGCGCCTCGTTGCTATAGGCTGTGGTTAAAAGGTGGGTATAGACCGCCGTAGAGGAGTCATAATCTTGATGTTCATAGGCTGCCCGAGCATAGGTCCGGCTGATGGTGGGTTCGGTCGCGAAGCGGCTGTGTAAGGCTTTTAAGGCATCTAGGTTACCCGGCTCATAACTAAACAGATAACGGCTGTACTGCAGGGCGACCTGTCGATTGGCCGGTTCTTGCTTGGCCAAAGCGACAATGGTTTTTTTGGCCTCCTCGTCACGTTCCAGGTTCAGCAAAAGCTGAAAACGAAAGAGCTGGACTTGCAGGTTTTTTTCCACTGCCAAAGCGCGATCGACTAACTGCAATGCGGCAGCGGGTTGGTCCTCGATTATTTTAAAGCGTGCCAAGGTATAGGGTAGGCTGCCAGAATCTGGGTGCTTTACCAGCAAGTCCGTCAAGCCTCTGTCCAAATACTCACGTTGCGCACTTTCTAAAACATCATAAGAAGTTAGAATAAGGCTAACATCAGCTGCCGGGTCGACCACCAACCATCGATCTAAGCTGACCAGGCCTTCGTCTATCCGGCCGATTGCGATGGCGGATACACTATGGGCCATAAGGGCCGTGGGGTCCTCAGGTCGCAAGAGCAACCATTTTTCCGCCATCGGCAGCATAGCACTGTAGTTGCCAATGCTCTGATTAAGCGCGACAGCCCGATTAATGGCCGCCACGTCATTGTAGGTAGCGCCTACTTCGCTATAGAGGGCCGCAGCAGCGACGTATTCGTTTCGATTGGTCGCAATTTCGGCGAGCAGCAATTGGAACAGGCTCTGCCCAGTCAATTCTTGATAGGGAATAGTCGGTGCTGCATCGACCGCGTTGGCGCTTGATGTGCTAGTCGGACCGGCCAAATTGGCGCAAGCGGACAGCAAAAGGCCTGCGGAAAGCGTAAATAAAGTGTTCAATTTGACTGCGAATTGCATAGTATTCCCGATAAAACATGGTCTGTGGCGCGACAGTGGCAATTTGTATTCAATACTTACGCGGATATTAGCATAGCTTATATCGCCTATTTTCGGTAAAACGACTAGAATACCGCCTTTTTACACAAATAAGGTTTCACCCAAGCGATGTCGTTATTGGCCATCGGTATAAATCATAATACCGCTTCCGTAGCAGTTCGGGAAAAAATAAGCTTTATGCCGGAAACGATGTCCGCATCGCTTCAGGCTGTCTTAGGCCTGTCCGGTGTGCAAGAATCGGTGATCTTATCTACCTGTAATCGCAGCGAAATCTATTGTTACAGCGACGATGCCGACCGCTCAACGGAAGCCGTGATCCTCTGGCTGGCCGCTCAACATCAGATTGAGGAAGACGAACTCCGTGCCTGTCTCTATGTCCACAGCGAGGAACAAGCCGTCAGCCATATCAGCGAAGTGGCCTCGGGCTTGGACAGCATGGTGCTGGGTGAACCGCAGATCTTAGGACAACTGAAATCAGCCTATGCCGTGGCGCAAGAATTTCACAGCGTGGGCGCGCACCTCAACTATATGTTTCAGCACAGCTTTAAGGTCGCCAAGCAGGTCCGGACCGAAACCGCTATCGGCGAAAATGCGGTCAGTATCGCCTTTGCCGCGGTGAGCCTATCGGCACGTATCTTTTCCGATTTTGCCAGTTGCCGCGCGTTGCTAGTCGGGGCCGGTGAAACCATTGATTTGGTCGCTCGGCATCTGCGCGAAAAGGGCGTTACTCAAATCACGGTGGCCAACCGTACCCTGGCCCGGGCAGAGGTCTTGGCCAAGGAGTTCAATGCGCGTGCCTGTTTGCTGTCCGATATTCCCGACGAACTGCCCCATGCCGATATTGTTATTTCCTCAACAGCCAGTCAGTTGCCGCTGATCGGCAAGGGCATGGTGGAGCGGGCACTTAAGCAGCGCAAACACAAACCCATCTTTATGGTCGATATCGCCGTACCGCGCGATATCGAGAGTGAGGTCGCGGAACTTTCAGATGTGTTCCTCTACACCGTCGACGATCTGCGCTCTGTGATAGAAGACAGTAAGCGGCTGCGCGCCAAGGCCGCGATAGAGGCTCGGTTGATTATTGATCAACAGACCGCGAGCTTTATCACCAATCTGAATGCCCGCTCGGCTTCGGATTCCATTAAGCTAATCCGCAGTCACGCCGATAGCATCCGTCAAACCGAATTGGATAAGGCACTGCGCGCCTTGGCCGCGGGCGGCGATCCGAGCGTGGTCAGCAAGCAACTGGCGCACAATATTACCAATAAATTAATGCATGCCCCAACCGTTGCGCTGCGCTCTGCTCATGAGCAGGGTGATGCAGCGGCCAGCGATTGGGCCTTGCGATTATTCGACATAGACGGCTAAGGACAATATGAAAGAATCGATCCGTTACAAGTTAACCGAATTGTCAGAGCGTTATGAAGAACTGGGTGTCTTGCTGTCGCAAGCCGCGGTGATTGCCAAGCAGGACGATTTCAGGCGTTATTCGCAAGAATACTCAGACCTTGAAGACGTGGTGCGGACCTTTGCCGCCTATCAAGCGGGCGAGGGCGATGTGGCCGAAGCGCTGGCACTGACCGACGATGCCGATCCAGAGATGCGTGAAATGGGCAAAGAAGAGCTGAAATTAGCGCAAGCTCAGGTTCTGCTGCTGGATAATGAACTGCAGGTCCTGTTGCTGCCCAAGGATCCCAACGATGGCAAAAACGTATTTCTTGAAATTCGCGCCGGCACCGGTGGCGACGAAGCCGCTATCTTTTCCGGTGATCTGTTTCGCATGTACTCCCGCCATGCCGAGAAGATGGGCTGGCAGGTGGAAATACTGTCCACCAGCGATGGCGAACACGGCGGTTATAAAGAAATTATATCGCGCGTCAGCGGTGCCAACGTCTATTCACAGTTGAAGTTTGAATCCGGTGCGCATCGGGTTCAGCGGGTCCCGGAGACGGAAAGCCAGGGTCGGATCCATACCTCGGCCTGCACCGTGGCCGTGTTGCCGGAGGCCGACGAATTGGAAAAGGTCGAAATTGACCGCAACGATCTGCGCATCGACACCTTTCGGGCATCCGGCGCCGGCGGTCAGCATGTCAACAAGACCGATTCGGCCATTCGACTGACCCACTTGCCTACCGGCATGGTGGTGGAGTGCCAGGATGAGCGTTCGCAACATAAGAACAAGGCCCGAGCGATGTCATTGCTCTCATCTAAGTTAAAAAACATGCAGGAGAGCGCCGCGGCTAAAGAGCAGGCGGATCAACGCAAATCTCTGGTCGGCAGTGGCGATCGCTCGGAACGGATCCGCACCTATAACTTCCCACAGGGCCGGGTCAGCGACCATCGCATTAACCTAACTCTCTATAAGCTCGATGAGGTCATGGGTGGGCAGTTGGAACATATAATTCAACCGCTGCGCATCGAACATCAGGCTCAGCTGTTCGCCGAAATGGGTCAGCAGTGACCCTAAGCATTGCCGATGCCCTGATCCAGGGCCAAAGCCTGGGTCTGGACAGCGTCGATGTGCAGGTGTTGCTCGCTACCGCTCTGCAAAAGCCGCGCACCTTTCTCTTGGCTTTTCCGGAGCGGCCGCTCACCGAGCAACAAGCGGCTCGCTATCAGGGTTGGTTGGCACGCC
>JBLHFL010000061.1:0-9617 GCA_047618105.1 Granulosicoccus sp. | reverse complement strand
GTTTTGAGGGCGATATCTGCCCAGACTATGCCCAGCGCACCGTGCTGGCGACCGACAACTCGATCTATCAAATTCTGCCTCAGGCCGTGGTCTTACCTCGTCATGCCGAGGATGTGCAAATACTCACTCGCCTGGCGGCAACCGACCGTTGGCAAGCCATCGTGTTGTCACCGCGCGGCGGCGGTACCGGCACCAATGGGCAGTCGTTGACTGACGGCCTGGTTGTCGATCTGTCGAAGTATCTCAATCAGATCCTCGAAATCAATGCCGACGAGGGTTGGGCGCGGGTACAGAGCGGCGTGGTTAAGGATCAACTCAATCACGCCCTAAAACCCTATGGGCTGTTTTTTGCGCCGGAATTGTCGACCAGTAACCGAGCCACCATCGGCGGTATGATCAACACCGACGCCAGCGGCCAGGGTTCAGTGCTCTATGGTAAGACGCGCGATCACGTCCTGGAGCTGGACACGGTATTGCTCAGCGGCGACCGCCATCACAGCCAGCCGATCGACGCCGATACGTTAAAACGGCTCAGTGCCGGCACCGACCGCATCGGTCAGATCCATGCCACGGTCGACGATGTCTATCAGCGTCGCCAGGCCGATATTATCGCCAAGTTCCCCAAGCTCAACCGCTGCATGACCGGTTACGATTTGGCCCATATCTACGATCAGGGCCAATTTAACCTCAACAATATTATCTGCGGCTCCGAAGGCACGCTAGGCTTTGTCGTGGAAGCGAAACTCAATCTAGTTAAGATTCCCAAGCTGGCCGCCCTAGTCAATGTCTTCTATAGCTCCTTTGAGGCCTCACTGCGTGATGCCCAAACGCTGCTCGGCGCGCAGCCCTCATCGATCGAGACCATCGACAGCACGGTCCTGGGCTTGGCGCGTGAGGATATTATCTGGCATTCGGTCAGTCAGTTCTTCGATGCCCAAGGGCAGTTTATCGATGGCATCAATCTGGTTGAATTTACCGCTGAAACAGAAGCTGAGTTAGAACGCAATATCAGCAATCTGACCGATCGACTGCAGGAGCAGACCGGTCAGACCGGTAAGAACATCGGTTATGCCATCGCCCGCGGCCATCAGCAGGTGCAACAACTCTGGTCGATGCGCAAGAAGGCGGTTGGCCTACTCGGCAATGCCAAGGGCGAGGCCCGCCCGGTGCCGTTTGTCGAAGACACGGCGGTACCGCCTGAAAATCTGGCCGACTTTATTATGGAGTTTCGCGCCGTCCTCGATAAGCATAAGCTGCGTTATGGCATGTTTGGTCATGTCGATGCCGGCGTCTTGCATGTCCGCCCCGCGCTCGATCTAAAGGACGAGGCCCAATTCAAGCTGGTGCGCCAGATTACCGATCAGGTTGTCGCCCTGGTCAGTAAATACAATGGTCTGCTCTGGGGCGAACACGGCAAGGGTGTGCGCTCGGAATTTTCGCCGACCTTTTTCGGCGATCTCTACCCGGAATTGCAGCAAATTAAACGCGCCTTCGATCCCTTTAATCAGCTCAATCCCGGCAAGATCGCTACCCACCAAGATAAGATCCCGCTGTTGCGCATCGATGAGGTTGGCACCCGCGGCGAGCTGGATCGGACCATTGCGGTGAAAAGCTGGACCCAGTTTGGTTCGGGCATGTACTGCAATGGCAACGGTGCCTGCTTTAACTGGGACCCGAACGACGCCATGTGCCCGTCCTTTAAGGTCACCCAGGATCGTCGCCAGTCACCCAAGGGCCGAGCATCACTGATCCGTGAATGGTTGCGTCTGCTGAGCGAAAAGAATGTCGATACCACCGCATTGAGCGAGCGGCAAAAGCGCCGTGTACCGTTGCTGCACTTTATCCCGCGCGCTTGGAACAGCCTGAAGCAGCGTCAGGGCCAGTATGATTTCAGCCATGAGGTGGCCGACTCGATGGCCGGTTGTCTGGCCTGTAAATCCTGTACCGGCCAGTGCCCGATCAAGGTCGATGTGCCCGAATTCCGCGCCCGCTTCCTGCAGATCTATTATGGCCGTTACCTGCGACCGCTCAAGGACTACTTTATTGGTAGCCTGGAATTCATTATCCCGGTGCTCGCCTTTGCACCCTTCAAATGGCTCTACAACACCGCCATGTCGCTCAATCCGGTTAAGCGGGTGCTGCGCGATGTCGCTGGCATGGTCGACAGTCCGCTGATCCACTCGCTGAATTTTCGCCGTGAACTGCGCCGACGCAAACTTTTCTTTGCCGATCCGATCTTGCTCGATGGCCTGTCGGCCAGTGAACGCGAACGTTCGGTGATCTTGGTTCAGGATGCCTTCACCAGCTTTTTCGAAACCCCGGTGGTACTGGATATTATCGACTGCCTGCAGGAGTTGGGCTTTAGGGTCTGGGTCATGCCCTATGCGCCCAATGGCAAACCCCTGCACGTGCACGGCTTTTTGCATCTGTTCGCGTGGGTTGCACAACGCAATCAACGCAAGCTGCAACGCTTAGCCAATACCGGTATTGCCCTGGTCGGCATCGATCCCTCCATGACCCTGAGTTACCGCGCCGAGTACGTTAAATACGTAAAACTGGCCGTGCCACCGGTCTACCTAGTGCAGGAATTTTTGGCGCAGCACAAGGAGCGCTTAGCCGCTCAGGCGCATCGGTTTAGCCCGGGTTCGGTCAAGCTCTTGGGGCACTGCACCGAAAAGACCAATGCCCCGGCGGCGATGAAAGACTGGACCGAGATCTTTGCCATGCTCAACCAAACCTTGAACCACGAGGCGGTCGGCTGTTGCGGCATGGCCGGCACCTATGGTCATGAAACGCGCAATCGCATCAACTCGGAAAATATCTATAAGCTGTCTTGGCAGGCCGTGGTCGAAAACCAGCCGAGCGAGATGCTGCTCAGCACCGGCTATTCCTGTCGCAGCCAGATCAAACGACTCCATCAAAAAACCTTGGCCCACCCGCTGCAGTACCTATTGCAGTGCCTTAAATAATCCGCATTCAATCGGGCCGGGGCCATTGGCCCGGGCCATGCCCTAAGGCTTCGACCTGGAGCCAACAAAACACCGCTAAATAGAGCCCCAGGCTAATTCTTGTACTATCGTTATCAATTACCCTCATTGCTTGAGATCCATCGATGACTCCATCACTTTGGTGCAACATTTGTGTCCTCGCGGCGGCCACCCTGTCTTTCTCGGCGGGGTCTTGGGCCGATTCCAACACCCTGCGCATCCTAACCTGGGAGGACTATTTCGACCCGGAACTGATCAGCCGGTTTGAGGCGACGCATCAGGTCACGGTCCAGTCCATCTATTATGATAACGATGAGGTTCGCGACCAGATCATGGCCGAGAACCAGGGCAATGGCTTCGACCTTGTTTTGGTCGATGATATCAAGCTGCCGACCTATATCGATCAGGGCTGGCTCGCGCCCATCGCCACCGAACGACTCATTCACCTAGCCGGACATGGTGACCTATGGCATCAGCGGGTACCGGGCATAGAGGGCTATGCGATCCCCTACAGCTGGGGCACCTATGGCATCAGTTATCGCTCAGATCTGGTCGACGCCGCACCGACCCGCTGGGCCGACCTGTTCGAGCCCAACGAGGCCTTAACGGGTTTTATTCAAATGCTCCCCCAGGCCTCAGAATTGTTGGTCATCGCCCTACTGGCCCAAGGTAATGCGCCGAACAGCACCGATCCGGCCGAGCTGGCCGAGGCCCTGGCGCTGCTCAGTGCCCAGAAGCCGCGCGTGGCCTATTACCGGACCCTGGATTTCGACGACAACTTACTCAATCAAGGGCTGGTCAAGGCGGCCATGTCCTACAATTCCGACGCTATCGTGTTGCAAGAACGCTATGACAACATTGAATTTGTCGTGCCGGATGAGGGCACCGTACTGTGGATCGACTATTGGACGCTGAGCGCCAACAGTACCCAAACAGAGCTCGCAATGGCATTCTTCGATTTTCTACTCGAACCGGCAAATAACGCTCAAAATGTACGTTATCACTACTCGGCGACCTTCAGCGACCAGGCCAAGTCGTTACTGCCGGCGGATATACGCAATAATGAGGCGGTGTTCCCGGCCAATGCCGACCGCTTTGAAACGCTGCAGCGGCCGTCCCGCCAAACGATTCGTACCATGATGAAGATTATCAATAACCTTGATATTGACTGAGAGATGAAGCTACAGACCAAATTCTTAGTCAATCTGGGTTTGATAGCCGCAGTGGCGCTGCTGGTGTTTGCGTTTTTCAACCGACAGATTATCGATCAGTTTAATGAGGATGAGATCCACAGCCAGCTCAGCACTCATCTACAGCTCAGCAGTGAACTGGTAGACAACCTCTTGGCCAATGTGAAATCCGACCTGGATTTGATCAGCAACGACAGCGTGATCACCAGTTACTTCGCAACCAATGAGATCAGCCGCTATCAGCTGTTCCATTCCGAGGGCACCCGGACGCTTAAGCGGTACTTTAAACATAGGGAATTCTATGCCGAAATTGCCATCGTGTTACCCGATGGTTTCA
The DNA here is from genome assembly GCA_047618105.1 of Granulosicoccus sp. Classification (GTDB taxonomy): domain Bacteria; phylum Pseudomonadota; class Gammaproteobacteria; order Pseudomonadales; family Natronospirillaceae; genus Reinekea. Next base: position 5,103 of record JBLHFL010000061.1, on the reverse strand, counting down.
AAGACATCTATGTCAAGGATGACTCCATTACTGACGCGGACCAGGACACAGGCCTGGTGACGCGAGCAGAAGACACTCTCGCGCTAAGCGACACCATCCTCTTTGACGTTGAGTTGCACGATGACCAAGGTCTATTGTTGAATGCTTACCAACCGATTCGGCAGTTTTCCAGTCGGCTGATGACCGACCTTAATCCACTGATCGGTTATATTAAAATTTCCGTCGATCTGGTGCGTTTGACCAACAAGAACAGTTCGGGGCGTATTCTGTCGTCCTTTATTGTCGATGGCCAAAATTACTACGATCTCGACACAGCGACCGAATTGAAAATTGATCTCGCCCCGACTCAAACAAGCCGAGTCAATAGTGTCTCAAAGCCTATCTTGGATCGGCTCATCCTGCAGTCCAGCTTACGCAACGATATCTATTTCGATGTCTCGACCCAACTACTACAGCGCGGCCTAATCATTATTATTCTCGTGGTGGTGAGCCTGTTAAGCATGACGGTGCTGCTGTTGCGAGTCATTATCTTGCGGCCCCTGGCGGTCTTTTCCGATTTGATCGCTCAATCCGATAGCCCTGCCGTCGGCGATATAAGCTTGCGCCAATACGATGACAATGAGTTCGGCAAACTCAAACAAAAGTTTGATGGCCTGATGTCCCGCTTGCGAGAATCTTCATCCAGCCTCGAACGTCAGGCCTTTTCCGACCCGCTAACCGGCCTACCCAATCGAGCCGCCCTGTATCGCTTCTTGGCAAGCAATACCGGGGCAGAGGTTCTGCGACCCCTATCGATTTTGTTTCTCGATCTGGATGGCTTTAAACAGATCAATGATATGTATGGCCACACCACCGGCGATTTAGTCTTGATTGCCGTCGGCAAGCGCCTGCGCCAACTGGTCCGCGGCCAAGCGATTGACGATCTCTGTCTGCACCAACTGGATGCCCGGCAAGACTCAGTGATCCGGTTGGGGGGCGATGAGTTCACCATTATTTTGACCGGCGATGAAAACGCGGAGTTTGTTTCCCGGCGCATCGTCGAGGGCTTTCAAACAGCCATAAATATTGATGGCAAGGCCTTTTATACCGGCGTCAGTATTGGCATTTCACAGTACCCAGCGCATGCCACGTCGCCGTCAACCTTGATGCAATATGCCGACCTCGCGATGTACCAGGCCAAGAAGCAGGGCAAGATGCGCAGCGTGCTCTTTTCACCGGAACTGGTCGAATTTGAAAAGCAACGCCAACTCATTGAAACCGCCGTGCGTGAGGGCATCGAGCACGGCCGCTTCAGCGCCTACTTCCAACCCAAGGTGCACATTCACACCGGCGCCATCGTCGGATTCGAAGCGCTCGCCCGGCTACGGGATGATCAGAGTGCACTGGTGCAACCCATCGCCTTTATTCCGGTGGCCCAGGACAGCGGAGTACTGGAATACATCACCTACGCGGTGGCCGAATCGACCTGTAAATTGTTGCAACAGTTGGCCCAACCGGGTTTGGTTGGGGCTATTAATATCTCACCCACACAGCTAAACGATTTGCGCCTCATAGCGGACATTCGCACCATCATGGCGAGCTATGGTGTGGTGCCGCAACAGATTGAATTTGAGATTACCGAGGAGGAATTAATCGACAATCCGCAAATTGCCAAACAAAACTTGGATCTATTGCGCAGTTTCGGCTTTCGCACCGCCTTAGATGACTTCGGGGCCGGCTATTCCTCGCTCGGCCAGATCAAGAAATATGCCTTCGACACGCTGAAACTCGACCAGCTGTTTGTCAACACCGAAGATTACAACAGCACCGCGGCCTACGGAGTGGTCAACTCGATCCAGTCACTGGCCAACACCCTGGGCATGACGGTGGTTGCAGAGGGCGTCGAAACCGCGGCGCAAATCGATTTCGTGCGCGCCATCGGGATAGAGATCGTTCAGGGTTTTTACTATTCCGAACCCTTACCGCTTGAGGCCTTTGTCGAGTTCTATTATGCCAATCAAAGCCCCCTCAAGCGCTCCTAGTTGGCGAGCATGTATGCAATCTAGTACAAGCAAATCGAACTCATTCACCGCAAGGGTCGCTTGGGCCTAGCATTCGAAAATTTGTCGCCTAGAATACACCTTCTTATTTTTTTACAGAGAAACTCATGACTGACTGGACCCCGGACTCCTGGCGCGGCAAAACGATCCGTCAAATGCCCCACTATCAGAACCCAACTGCGGTCACCGCCGTTGAACAGCAATTGGCCAACCTGCCGCCCTTGGTCTTTGCCGGTGAAGCCCGTCAGTTGAAAAAGGAATTGGCCAAGGTGGCTCGTGGTGAGGCTTTTTTACTGCAAGGGGGCGATTGCGCCGAGAGCTTCCGTGACTTCCGCACCAACCATATTCGCGACACCTTTATGGCCTTGCTGCAAATGGCCGTGGTGCTGACCTACGGCGGGCAGAGTCCGGTGGTCAAGGTCGGTCGTATTGCTGGGCAGTTTGCCAAACCCCGCTCAACCGACAACGAAACCATCGATGGCGTGACCTTGCCCTCATATAGAGGCGATATCATCAATGATATTGAGTTTACCGCAGCGGCCCGAGAGCCTGACCCAGAACGCATGTTAAAGGCCTATCATCAGTCCGCTTCGACCCTGAATCTAATCCGCGCCTTTGCCCAAGGCGGCCTCGCGGACCTGCATCAGGTGCATAAGTGGAATCAAAATTTCGTTGAAAAAAGCCCCCAGAGTGCTCGCTATCAATCATTGGCCGAGCGCATTGATGAAGCCTTGGCCTTTATGAGCGCCTGCGGTATTTCGCCTGAAAATACCGCCCAGATACGTGAAACGCAATTCTATACCTCGCACGAGGCATTGCTGTTGCCCTATGAACAGGCGCTCACCCGAAAAGACAGCTTGAGCGGTGACTGGTATGACTGTGCTGCGCATATGGTATGGATCGGGGATCGCACACGTCAGCTCGATGGCGCGCATTTGGAGTTCTGCCGCGGCATTAAAAATCCGCTCGGCCTCAAGGTTGGTCCGTCCACTGACCCGGAAGAGTTGATCCGCCTGATCGATATTTTGAACCCACACAATGAAGCCGGACGCTTGAATCTGATCGTGCGCATGGGAGCGGACAAGATCGGCGATCACTTGCCGCGCCTGTTACGCCATGTCAAGGCGGAAGGCCGCTCGGTGGTGTGGAGTTCCGATCCGATGCATGGCAACACCATCAAGGCCAGCACTGGCTATAAGACCCGTCGAGTCGGTGATATTTTGACCGAGGTGCGTGATTTTTTTGCCATCCACAAGGCAGAGGGCACCTACGCGGGCGGCGTTCATTTTGAGATGACCGGCCGCAATGTCACCGAATGCTTGGGTGGTGCCTTTGAGATTTCAGAAACCGATCTGGCCGATCGATATCATACCCATTGCGATCCGCGCTTGAACGCAGACCAGGCCCTGGAATTGGCCTTTTTGATTGCCGATAGTTTGAAGCAGGCACGATAAATATTGGCATGCAAAAAAAAGCGCCCTAGGCGCTTTTTTTTTAAACCACTCGAATATGCCAGGGCTCGTAGCGCACCCCTAAGCTGTTGTCTGCGGTATAACGAATCTGCACATAGCCAAGATTTTGCAATTTTTTGAACTCGTCAGTCGCGGCAAAGGCTGAGGTGAAATTGCCTAAACCGCCGCCAACCTGACCCACATCGAAATCGCCGATGGCATGATAAGAATGACCCGGCGGGGCGAGTGAACGAGATGCCCGGGACATATTACCGCTAGCTTGAACGGTTTTGGCCATAAACAACTGGTACTGCTTCGGTACGTTACGGACACCACTGGTTAAGATCAGCGACTCACCGACTTCGGTGCGTAATTTGCTGTAAAAGTTTTCTGACTGGCCTCGGAAAACGTAGTGTCCGGTACCGGATATCTTGACTATGTCTTTTTCCGCAATCACATTAGTTTGCTTGGCGATAACCTTTTCACCGAAAAAGCCCAATCTGCTTGAATCGGCGGTAAAGATCTCATCTAAAAACTCTTTTTCAGCACGAGTAAACTCCCCTATGCGGGCAGAGTACTTACCATACTTATAGGTTTCATCGAGTGACAATACATTGAAATTGCCATAGCCAACATATTTCTGAACCCTATTGATCCGTTCTAATGTTTGCACCAGCAGAGTGTATTGGGCGCCATCTAAGACGATATCATCGGTGTAATTCGCTTCGAAATTGGCGATTTTCTCTTGACTGGACTCGGCTGAGGCCTGCATCTGAGATGGATCTTGAGGAGTAGTTGCACGTTTTTCTGCCGCGCTTAGAACAACCTCCTCGATAGGTACTGCACTCTCCCGTTGCGCGGGGAGTTGATTCATCAGTTGTTCAGCGCGATGTTGTTCGAAGGCCACGGCCGGACGGGAATGGCTTGGCGTGGCAGGCTGAATTGGGGCCTGGGCCTGCGTTGCCGGCCGCACCAGCACACCCTCATCCGATGATGGATTCGAGCCGTTTAGCACCTGTGCGGCGGCTTTGCTCGCACGCTGGGCTAAAGGTACATCGATCGGGGCAGACCCCTTAGCCAACATATCCCACGACACATAGCCTGCTCCAGCCACTAGGGCCGAGGCAGACACGGATTGCACAATAAATTCACGACGCTTCAATTAGGTACTCCGCCCCTTAGGACACCACACAAAAAATTAACTTAACTTAACTTAACTTAACAACGACCGAGAGTAGCGCCTGTACTACCGTCTGTGCAACTACTTTAGCGCCTGAAGGCGCACAAGATGCAAAATAGGCCGGCTTTACGACCTTTTTGGCTTAAAAATCGCCTCGACGCAGGGCCATCGAGGTCTAGGGCGGGAATTAGAGCCAGCTACTGTTGTTCTGCGCTGGGGGTAGCGGCGGCCTTGGCACGGATAAAATGAGAATGGTGCAGGTGCAGCAAATCGGCCACACGGCGGATGCGATGATCTTCATACTTATCGAGTCGACCGTCCGCATAGGCGACCCGCCACAGATCGACGATCAGTTCAAAGCGCTGGGTTTCACTCCACTGGCTATTGAGCACCGTGGTGAATTGAAATAGGTCACTACTGGCATGACGCAGTT
>JBLHFL010000060.1:0-9630 GCA_047618105.1 Granulosicoccus sp. | reverse complement strand
GCTCTGGATGCGGGTGTGGTCAAAGTCGATAGTCGGATCAATACCAGTCCGGGCCGCATGCGATTGGGCAAATATACCATTCGCGATTTCAAGAATTACGGCACATTGAGCGCAACCCAGATCATTAAGAAATCCAGCAATGTGGGCATTGTTAAGGTTGCCGAAAACATACCCAAAGAAAAATTTTGGCAAGCTCTCTACAACTTCGGTTTGGGTGAGACGACGAGTTTAGGCTATCCGGGCGAAGCCACCGGTTCTTTGCCCAACCCAATGCGCTGGGACAGTGTTATCCAAGGATCGCTCGCGTATGGCTATGGAATGGCGGTGACACCGCTGCACCTGGCCCAGGCCTATGCCACCCTGGCCAACGAGGGTCGGCGTGTGAATGCGCGTCTAATTCAAGGCGTGTCGTCCGGCGAGACGGGTATGCAGGTCGTCAGTGCCGCATCGGCCCAAGCCGTGATGAAGATGATGCAAACGGTTGTGCAACCCGGTGGCACCGCCACTCGTGCCCAGTTGGAGTGGTACAGCGTCGCAGGCAAGACCGGAACGACTCACCAGGTGGGGGCGTCAGGCTACGAGGATGCAAAATATGTATCATCCTTTGTCGGCATTACCCCAGCGGTTAATCCGCGCATCGTCACCGTAGTGGTGATCAACGAGCCGCCAGATGATGCCTATTACGGTGGTGAGGTCGCTGCTCCGGTCTTTAAGGGCATTATGGAACAGGCCATGCCCCTATTGAATATTCGACCCGATTCGTCGCCTCTGGCTGCAGCGGGGTCTTACTAATGATCTCCATGTTGGATTGGTTACCGGAATGCCATGATCTCGCCGGCGTGCGCGCACTCGATATCACTCTCGACAGCCGAGAAGTGACCCGGGGTTCTATCTTTGTCGCCTTGAGGGGCCATGTCCTAGATGGCCACGATTTCATTGACTCGGCTCTAGCCAGTGGTGCGGTCGCCATTCTATGCGAGCGGGCTGTACCTCAGCCGCAAGGTGCTGTGCCGATATGTGTAATTGATAACCTAGCCGAACGACTGGGCGATCTAACCCATCGCTTTTATGGTTCAGTGACAGATCAACTCAACTTGGTCGGTATTACCGGCACCAATGGTAAGACCTCCACCTGTCAATATATTGCTCAATCGCTCGATTTTTTGGGTAAGCGCTGCGGCATCATTGGTACCAATGGTCAGGGGCTTTGGGGTCAACTCAGTGAAACCCTTAATACCACACCCGATGTGGTGCGCTTACACATAGAGCTTGCCCGTCAACAGCAGCAGGGCGCGGAATACTGCGCCATGGAAGTTTCCTCGCACGGTTTGACCCAGGGTCGGGTCGATGGTGTGCATTTTCGCAGTGCGCTCTTTACCAATCTGAGCCGGGATCACCTCGACTATCACGGCACCATGGCCGCTTATGGTGACGCCAAATGGCAGTTGATGAACTGGCCGGGCCTGACCAATGCCATCGTAAATATAGACGATGAATGGGTTCGGAACCATTTGGCGACGATCAGTGCCGAACATATCTACACCTATAGCCTTGAGCGTCCGGCGACCGTTCAGGCCTTATCGATTCGCTGTCATGAAGCCGGCATCGATGCCACCGTGCAGACGCCTCAGGGTATCGTCGATTTGAATTTACGTTTGCTGGGCCGGTTCAATCTCAGCAATGCACTCGCAGCTTTTGCCTTGATGTTGGCCGAGCAGGTGCCGTTGAATACCGCCGCACGCATTATTTCCAATTGCAGTCCAGTGAAGGGCCGGATGGAAACCATCCGCTTAAAGTATGCGCCCTGCGTCGTGGTCGACTACGCCCATACGCCCGATGCGTTGGCCAAGGCCTTGCAGGCATGTCGTGAGCACGTGAGTGGCCGCCTGGTGGTGATCTTCGGTTGTGGTGGCGATCGTGATGGTGGCAAGCGTCCGCAGATGGCCCAGGTCGCTGCTGAATTGGCCGATTTTGTTGTGGTGACCGATGATAATCCCCGCACCGAAAGTTCAGAGCAGATTATTGCCGATATCTGTCGGGGTTTTGGAGCCACAGCCCAATATCAAATTATCAGTGACCGCAAGCAGGCCATTACCCAAACCCTAGCCAGTTGCAGTGCGACCGATGTGGTCCTCATCGCCGGCAAGGGTCACGAAAGTTATCAAGAAATCGCTGGTATACGTCATCCCTTTTCCGATCAGGAAACGGTGATTAATTGGCAGGAGGCGCTCGATGTTGACTAATTTGAATCTGTCCGACTGGGCGCTTGCGTGCTCAGGTCAATTGATCGGTGCTGACGCGGTTATCAATGACATCTCCACCGATTCGCGTTCGATGAATGCGGGAGACATCTATGTTGCTCTAGTGGGCCCCCTGTTTGACGGTCACGATTATCTGAGTGCGGTCATAGAAAAAGGTGCTCGCGCCATCGTGGTGCAGAATCGAATAGCCGACCTGGTGATCCCCCAATTGGTGGTCAGTGATACTAAGCGGGCGCTGGGTTGTTTGGCCAGCGCCCTGCGCGATCGATTTACCGGACCAGTGATCGCCTTGACCGGCAGCGCCGGTAAAACCTCAACTAGGGCCATGCTGGAGCATATTCTTGCATTGCAGCCGGGCCTATTGTCGACCCAGGGTAATTTCAATAACGATATTGGTGTCGCCAAAACTTGGTTCCGTTTGACGAATCAGCACCAGCGAGTATTGCTTGAGTTTGGCGCCAATGCGGCTGGTGAAATAGAGTGGTTGGGCAGCGTATCGCGGCCACATATCAGTTTGATTATCAATGCAGGCTTAGCCCACACCGAAGGTTTTGGTGGACTCGATGGCGTGCGCAGGGCCAAGGGTGAAATCATCGATGCGACCGACCTCGATGGCGGTTGTATTTTAAACAGGGACGATCCGGCCTTTGACTATTGGTTCAAGCGAGCCGGGCAGCGTCGGGTTGTTAGCTTTGGCGAGCATCCAGACGCCGAGGTGCGTTTACTGGCATTTGCCAGCACCGGGCAGGGCAGTGACTTTAGCCTTAGCCTGCCGGACGGCAATATCTCTGTAAGTTGGTCCATGCTCGGTCGCCATATGGCGCTCAATGCTGCTGCGGCAGCCGCGACGGCTTGGCTGGCTGGCATGTCAGCGCGCAATATCGCCGAAGGCCTGCGTGCTATGCAGCCCGAGCCAGGTCGCATGGAGCCGGTTGAGTCAAAGCATGGCGGTGCGCTGATCCACGATGCATACAACGCCAATCCTGTCTCCTTCGAGGCGGCCATTGATGTCCTAGCGGACATAGGCGGCGAGACATTATTAATCGCCGGTGATATGGCCGAGTTGGGTGCCGAATCCGTCGCGCATCATCATGCGGTCGGCCTATATGCTCAGGGTAAGATCGATCAGCTGTGGAGTGCCGGCGAGCAGTCCAGTGCTATGTCAGCGGCCTTTGGTGGTCAACATTTTAATTCAGTAACGGAACTGCTGGCAGAGTTGCCAGCAAAAACTAATCACAAAACGACTATTTTAGTTAAGGGTTCACGCAGTTCTGGCATGGAACGAGTGATCGACGCTCTGAGAGGGAAATACTGATGTTTGTTTGGCTCACGCCTTTTTTAGAGCAGTTTGATGCTGGCTTCCAGGTGCTGCAATACTTGACGCTGCGGGCAATTTTTGGCGTGTTAACCGCTTTAGCTGTATCTCTGGTTTTGGGTCCAAAATTGATTCGTCTGTTAAAGCATCATCAGATCGGCCAATCGATTCGGAGTGATGGGCCTCAAAGTCATCTGGCGAAGGCTGGCACCCCGACCATGGGCGGCGCGCTGATCATTATCTCGGTGATCAGTTCAGTCTTGCTCTGGTCGGATCTGAATAATCGTTATGTCTGGATAACCTTGCTGGTCACCGCAGGATTCGGCGGCATCGGTTGGGTGGACGACTATCGTAAGGTGGTCAAGCGAGATAGTAAGGGCTTGTCGGCCAAAGCTAAGTTTTTGTGGCAGTCCGGCTTTGGTCTGCTGGCTGCTGTGGTGCTGTTTTACTCGGCCGCGACGCCCGATGAAACCACCCTGTTTGTGCCCTTTTTCAAAGACATCGCCCTGCCCATGGGTGGGCTTTATATAGCCATGACTTACTTCGTGATTGTTGGAACGTCCAACGCCGTCAACCTAACCGACGGTCTCGACGGTTTGGCTATTTTACCAACGGTACTGGTTGGCGGGGCACTCGGCGTGTTCGCCTATGTGACCGGTAACTCAGTCTACTCCGACTATTTGCAGATTCCCTATGTTGCCGGCACCGGCGAGTTAATTGTCTTTTGTTCTGCCTTGGTGGGCGCCGGATTAGGATTTCTGTGGTTTAACACCTATCCGGCGCAAGTCTTTATGGGCGATGTGGGTTCATTGGCACTCGGCGCTGCGTTGGGTGTGATCGCCGTCATCGTGCGCCAGGAATTGGTACTTTTTATAATGGGCGGTATTTTTGTCGCCGAAACCCTGTCCGTGATTATCCAAGTCAGTTCTTACAAGATGACTGGGAAGCGCATCTTTAGGATGGCGCCCTTGCATCACCACTACGAATTAAAAGGTTGGCCTGAGCCGCGTATCATAGTCCGTTTTTGGATTATAACCGTGATTCTGGTCTTGATTGGTTTAGCCACGTTGAAGATCCGCTAATGACACTGATAGGCGCTGACACTAAGTATTTGGTAGTGGGTCTGGGATTGACCGGGCTGTCCTGTGTGCGTCATTTGGCTGCGCGTGGTAAGTGGGTTGCGGTGACCGACAGTCGCACCAATCCACCGAACCTGACCGAGGTTAGGACGCAATTTCCGGATATGGACGTGCAGGTCGGTGGCTTTGATATAGAGCAGTTTGAGCAGGCCGATGTCTTGGTGATGAGCCCTGGGGTTGCTCTGGACACGCCTGCAGTACAGGCAGCAATCAAAGCTGGCGCGCGCGTGACCAGTGATATTGAACTGTTTTTGAGCGAATTCACCGGCTTAGTCGTGGCCATTACTGGTTCAAATGCCAAATCAACGGTCACCCAGTGGTTGGGTGAGGCCATACAGCGCAGCGGTCGCAGGGTGTTGATCGGCGGTAATATTGGTCAGCCCGTACTTGATGTGGCGGATAAAATGTTCGATGTCGCCGTATTGGAATTGTCGAGCTTTCAGTTGGAATTGCTCCCGAGTGTCGGCGCGGATATAGCGACCATCCTCAATGTGTCTGAGGACCATATGGATCGGTACGATTCGATGGCGCGTTACCAGCAGGCCAAGCAGCGTATCTACTTTGGTGCCAAACAGGCGCTGTTCAATCGCCAAGATTTGCTCACCCAGCCATTGGTTGCACCGAACGTCAAGGTAGTCAGCTTTGCCTTAACGCGTCCCGATCTGAAGCAATACGGCTTACTCGAAACCCCAGCCGGAACTAGCCTGGCCTTCAGTTTAAGCGCATTGCTGCCAATTTCTGAGTTGGCTCTGCCGGGGCGTCACAATATTGCCAATGCGCTAGCCGTATTAGCCTTGGCCGATGCCGCGCAAAATCCGCGCGAGCACACTTTGGCCGCATTGCGAGACTTCAATGGTTTGCCCCATCGCTGCCAATTAATCCGCGAACATGCCGGTGTGCGCTACTTCAACGATTCCAAAGCGACGAACGTCGGCTCTACCCTGGCAGCGCTAACCGGTCTGGCGCAAGCCGATCGAAAAACCATAGTGCTGTTGCTCGGTGGCCAGACGAAAGGTCAGAACCTCAGTCCGCTGGCTCCGGCCATAGCTGCGCACTGCAAGGCGGTGTTTGTTTATGGCGAAGACCAGTCGCGCTTTAACGAGGTCGCGCCGCAAGCCGTATATGTGGAATCAATGTTCGACGCACTAGCCCAAGCCAAGTCGATAGTGCAAGAGGGCGATGTGTTGTTGTTATCACCCGCCTGTGCAAGTTTTGATCAGTTTACGAACTTCGAAGAGCGTGGTCGTCAATTCGTAACCTGGGTGGAGGGGCTGGTATGACAATGCAAAAGCAAATGCCTCTTGCGCCTAATCGATTAGACCTTAATTACCAGCCCATGTGGCAGCCAGATATTCTGTTACTCGGAAGTTGTCTGGCATTGCTCCTGTTCGGCCTAGTGATGATTGCCTCGGCGGGTATTGATGTCAGTGAACAGCTCTTTGGGGTGCCCTATCATTTTGTCGTGCGCCATGGCATCTATATGCTTATTGGCGCGTTTGCAGCATTGATTGTCTCCGTGGTCCCCACCTCAGTTTGGCAGCGGCACAGCGCAGTCTTCTTGCTGATTGGTTTTTTATTATTGGTCCTAGTGTTGTTTCCAGGTATCGGTCAAGAGATTAAGGGTTCGCGTCGCTGGATCGACTTCGGTCCGATAGGCTTTCAACCGTCTGAACTGGCCAAGGTCAGTATGATCTTATACGTTGGTGCTTACCTCGTTCGTCGTCGGGCTGAGGTGATTAGCAGTTTTTACGGTTTTGCACGGCCGTTGCTCGTGCTGCTAGTCGTTGTTGTGTTGTTGTTGCTGGAGCCAGATTTCGGTTCGGTGGTTGTAATCTTGGGCACTATCCTCGGCATGCTGTTTTTAGGTGGCGTCAAACCCGGACAGTTTTTGTTGACTATGTTTGGTGCGCTCGGCGCCGTGATCGTGATGGCCTTATCCGAGTCCTACCGTGTTCAACGACTACTGGCATTCCGCAATCCATGGTCGGATGAAAATGTCTATGGCAGTGGCTACCAATTGACCCAATCCTTAATTGCGTTTGGGCGGGGTGAGTGGTTCGGAGTAGGGCTGGGCAATTCAATACAGAAACTCTTTTATTTACCTGAGGCGCACAATGATTTTATCGTCGCGATCATCGCCGAAGAACTGGGCCTGTTTGGTATCGTGGTTTTGGTTGGGCTCTACGCGCTGATGATCCATCGAATCTTTAACATTGGTCGTGTTGCCGAATTAAGGAACAACCTCTTTGGTGCCTATTGCAGCTATGGGATTGGCATTCTTTTTTCAATGCAGGCCTTTATTAATATAGGAGTTAATACCGGGTTATTGCCCACCAAGGGATTAACGCTACCCTTTATCAGCGCCGGAGGTACCAGCCTAATTGTTAGTATCTGCTTAATCGCCCTGGTTAATCGAATTCATGCTGAAACGCACCGGCTGGAGCATAACGCATGACTAAAATAATGCTTATGGCTGGTGGCACGGGTGGTCACATATACCCTGCGGCGGCGGTGGCCGAGGAACTTCAAGCGAATGGTTATCAGATATGCTGGCTTGGGTCCCGACGCGGGATGGAGAACACCATTGTGCCTAGTCTGGGCTTCGAGTTCTGTGCTTTGCCGGTTACCGCATGGCACGGCGGGCGATTGCGTAAGTTGTTAGCGCCGCTCAACCTAGTGCGCGCATTGGTGGTCAGTTTGTTGATATTTCGGCGCCAAAAGCCTGAGTTGGTTATTGGCTTTGGCGGTTATGCCTCGGCACCGGGCGCGATTGCCGCCTGGTTGCTGAAGACGCCGATTATTCTGCATGAACAAAATGGCGTGCCGGGCTTGACCAACGAGAAGATGGCCCCTAAAGCCACACGCATATTACAAGCATTTCCAAACACCTTCAGTGCAGATTTCGAGGTGGTTGGAAATCCCGTGCGCGCCGCCTTATGTGCCTTTGCGCAACCAAAAAAACGTCAATTGGGCCAGCACAGCAAACTTAGGATACTGGTATTGGGCGGCTCACAGGGCGCACTCGCTATCAATGAGTTGCTCCCTGCGGCCGTCGCGAAAACACAGGCCCAGATTGAAATATGGCACCAAGCCGGACAAGGCAAAAGTGAAGCCACAGAGCGCGCCTATCGTGACTTTGGAATCGCTGCGACCGTGGTGGAGTTTATTGATGATATGGCGGCCGCCTATGCCTGGTGTGATCTAGTCATAGCGCGCAGCGGTGCGTCAACTGTCTCGGAGTTGGCTGTTGTTGGTGTGCCCTCAATTCTTATTCCATACCCATGGCATGTCGATAAGCAGCAATACCGCAATGCCCAATGGCTTTGTGACGCTCAAGCAGCAGAATGGTTCGAACAAAGAGATTTTAGCGCCGAGCAATTAGCCACACGTCTGGATTATTGGAATGATACTCGCCCTGTTTTAATCGACAGCGCTCAAAGGGCTTGGCAGTTGGGCATACGTGATTCCGCCAAACGAATAGTAAAGGTTGTTCAGGACGTATTAGAGAGTAGAGCCTTATGACAAATTGTGATTTAAAAAATAAAGAAGGCTTCCCGATTCCGGAGATGCGGCGCATAAAGCGTATTCATTTTGTCGGTATTGGTGGCGTGGGCATGTGTGGCATCGCCGAAGTGCTATGCAACCAAGGCTATCAGATTAGTGGCTCGGATCTGCGTGCCACGGCGACGACAGCTCGCCTGCAATCGATCGGCATCAGTGTGTTTATCGGCCATCACGAAGACAATGTCGTCGGTTCTGACGTTGTTGTCGTCTCCAGTGCTATCGACGCCGAGAATGCAGAGATTGGCTGGGCATTAAAAAAGCGCATACCAGTTGTGCGGCGTGCCGAAATGTTGGCAGAGTTGATGCGCTATCGTCATGGCATCGCGATAGCTGGAGCGCACGGCAAGACCACCACCACATCCCTAATGGCGTCGGTGATGGCTAAGGGTGAGTTTGATCCAACCTTTATTATCGGTGGCAAATTAAACAGTGCCGGCAGTAATGCGCGACTGGGCACCAGTCGGTATTTAGTCGCCGAAGCTGATGAAAGTGATGCGTCATTTTTACATCTCCAGCCGATGACGGCCGTGGTGACCAATATCGATGCCGACCATATGAGCACCTATGACGGTGACTTTGAGAAGCTCAAGAAAGCCTACATCGAATTTTTGCACAACGTACCTTTCTATGGTCTGGTTGTGTTGTGTTCTGACGATAGCCATGTTCAATCGATTATGCCCTTGGTGCGTCGACAAATGGTGACCTATGGTTTTAATGCCGAAGCCGACGTGCGAGCAATTAATGTTGTCCAAGAGGGCCTGTTGACACGCTTCACAGTATGCCGCCAGAACAAAGAAAATTTAGATATTTGCCTAAATATGCCCGGTGACCATAATGTTCTCAACGCTTTGGCCGTTATAGCAGTAGCAAGCGATGAAGGCGTGTCGGATACGCAGATTGTGCAAGGATTGGCAGAGTTCGAAGGCGTTGGTCGACGGTTTCAGGTACAGGGTGAGTTTGATACCCCGAAGGGTCAAGTTATGCTGGTGGATGACTATGGTCACCACCCCAAGGAATTGCAGGTCACCCTTGACGCGATTCGTGCCGGTTGGCCTGAACGACGCCTAGTTAGTGTTTTTCAACCGCATCGCTACAGCCGCACTCGGGATTTGTATGAAGACTTTGTCGAGGTACTGTCGAAGGTAGACGTACTGCTGTTACTCGATGTATACAGCGCCGGTGAGCCGGTCATTAATGGCGCCGATAGTCGAAGCCTGTGCCGCAGTATCCGTCAACGTGGTCGGGTGGATCCTATTTTTGTCGAGCATATCGACGATATTTTAACCATCTTGCCTGATATTTTGCAGGATGGAGATTTATTACTGACCCAGGGTGCCGGTGACCTTGGCGC